>NZ_NYWI01000006.1:0-22535 GCF_002684955.1 Tistrella sp.
GCGGACCGCCCGCGCCCGCCCCACCGCTGTAGGCCCTACTGAGGCGCCTTCCGGCGGCGCGGTCAGTCACCTCCAGGATGAGGCTGGCCGGCTGGCGTAGGCCCTCGAGGCGACCGAGGAGTTCGCGCACCAGCGCCGCGGAGAATGAGACCCGGGCGTCCCCGCGGGCGCCCCGAGGCCACCCGGCCCCTGCGTTGCCGAGGGGGCCGCCAGCCGCTATCATCGGAGCTGTACGTGTGGGGCGGGTTCTCGTTTGATAGCGGTATCGCGGCTCTTGCACTCAATCTCTGAAAGCCTCGGTCGCGCCAACGACCGAGGCTTTTACTTTTCAGCCTGCCTGCGTTCGATAAATTCCTTCAGCGCTTGTGCAACCAGCACACTCCGATTCGGCATTCCCTCTCGCTCCTTCAGACGATCCAACTCGCTGAGAAGCTCGCCAGGAACATAGGTATGCAAGAGACCGCGTCCGGCAGCTGCCTGCCGGTCACGATGTGCTTGCTGTCGTAGGGCTAGCTGATTCTGTGCCATCGGTTATCTGTAACGTCGTGATGTGCGAGTCAGCAACCGTTTTCTGTCCCCCGCCTAGAATCTGAGATAGAAATCGCGATTCGATACAAGGGGTGGTTGTCGGTTGCATCTGGGCTTCGTCGGTTCCGCGAAAGGATGCTGCGTCGCCGTCGAATCACCATCGGGCTGAATGCTAGCCGATTCTGAACAAGATTGGCCAGACATGATTCGCAACCGTCGCGTGGGGCACCCCAGCTCTTTCCGGACAACACAAAGGGGATGAGGGCAACACGCCCCCATCCCCTTGCGGCCTGACCTCTGCCGAACTCAGTCGCGTGTCTGGCGTCGATCGTGGAGATCGTCATCATCGACCGGCGCCCCGGCCTCCTTGAGCGCCGCCATGATCACCCCGCGCATCGATGTGCCGCGGTGAAAAGCCTGCTCGCGGAGCCAGTCATGCAGACCCGCCGGCAGCACGATGGTCATGCGGGCATCACGGCGCGGCGCGGGTGTCGGAGTGGGGGTGGGCGTCGGAGTGGAAACTGAAGCCGCCCGGGAGGTGAACCCGGCCTCGCGACCGATTGCGGCAGCGACATCGGCCGCGGCCGGCTTCGCCGGCGTCGGAGCAAAGCCACTGAGATCCAGGGTGGCGCGCTTGCGGGCGCCGTCGCGCTTGCTCTCGCTCATGCCCCATCTCCCTTCACATGTCCCTTCAAATAGTCCACCACAGCCGCCGCGACGGCTTCCGCATTCTCGATCGCCGCTTCGGGATTGGCGACGTCGCCCGGGCCGAGGTCATAGATGGTGCCTCCGATCTGCATGATCGCCCGGAAAGCCGCACGCTCGACCATCTCCGCCGGCAGAATGGGGATGCCGGCATCCTGAAGACTGGCCGCAATATGGCGGAAGTCCCGTCCCCTGAGGACGCTCGTGCAGGTGAAGAGGACCGCATAGGGGATCGTCCTGCGGAAGGCCTGAGCCTGGCGGGCGATCACCTTGATGACCCGCGCCCCCTGATCCGCATCCAGCTGAGATCCGCGCATGGGGATCAGCACCAGGTCCGCCCGGCCGATCGCATAGGACACCGCCATATTGGCCGTGCCCTCCAGATCCACGATCACGAAGGGATCACGGGCCGCGGCACTGTCGATGTGATCGAGGATGTTTTCCTCCGTCACATCAGGCACCACCCGGAGCAGGGCCGGCACCCGCTCGGGATCCCGTGCCGCCCACGCTCCAAGCGGCTGGTTCGGGTCGGCATCGAGCAGCGTCACCCCGGCGCCCTGGGCCGCAAACACCTGCGCAAGGACCAGGGCGGTGGTCGACTTCCCCACCCCGCCTTTGCTGTTGGCGAGCGCGATGACGGGCATCGGCGGTCTCCTTGTGAGTGTAGGCTACACGGATATTAAGAACGCATCTATGCATAGATGTAAATATGCTTATATGGTTTGCCCATCAGACTACAAGGAAGGCATCGGCCCCTGGATCCTCCTGGCANTGGCCTCGATCTACAATGGCGACAGCAGATGTTCGGCAAACCAGCCTGGGCAGGGTTGGCCTGCAGATCATTCGGGATTGGGTTCTGCGTCTCAACAGCCACGGGCCGGACGGGCTGATCGATCGCAAGGCGCCTGGTGCGGTGCCGAAGCTGAACGCTGCTTGGCGTCAGGCACTGGCGGAAAAAGTGGCAGGCGGGCCGACGCTGGGGGTTGACGGTGTGGTGCGTTGGCGGCTCAAGGATCTGGCGCACTGGATCTCCGAGGAATTCGGCATCTCGATCGACGAGACGACAGTGGGACGAGAGCCGAAGGCGACGGGTTCCGCAAGCTGTCAGCCCGGCCCCGTCACCATGCCCAGGATGTCGAAGCGCTTGAAGACTTTAAAAAAATTCCAGACCAGACTGGCAGAAATCGACGCCGCCTTACCGCCGGGAACCGGGATAGAGCTGTGGTGGCAGGATAAAGCCCGGATCGGCCAGAAGAACAAGATCACGCGGCGCTGGGCCAGGCAAGGGACATGTCCTGTAGAACCCCAGGATCAACGGGCCAGCTCGGCCTACATCTTTGGGGGCGTGTGCCCTGAACGCGGCGCCGGCGCCGCCCTGATCCTGCCCCGCTGCGATACCCGTGGCATGCAGTGGCATCTCGATGAGATCGCCAACCAGGTCGCGCCCGGAGCGCACGCCGTGCTCATGATGGATCGGGCCGGATGGCATATGACCGACAAGCTGATCGTACCGGCGAACATCACCATCATCGCCCTGCCGCCCAGATCGCCGGAACTCAACCCGGTCGAGAATGTCTGGAAGTTCATGCGTGAGAATTGACTATCCAATCGCATCTTCGAATCTACGATCAGATCATCGCTATGTGCTGCCATGCCTGGAATAAGCTCATCAGCCATCCCTGGAAGATCATGTCCATTGGGTTGAAGCGCGGGTCTCATGAGTTCTTATTATTGCAGATTGGCATAACTCATTCGTGCTTAGACATTTATCGACAGCTGTCACCAGTGCGTTTAGGCGATGCAGACAAACGCATGAAGTCTATCGACGATTATCTCTTCAACAAGACGGACAGATATTTTACTTAGGCACGCGCTTTTTCGAAGAATTTTTCTGAACATCTGGAAGTAGAGTTGCTTCCAGTATGTCGAGATGGGCACGTAATTTGGCGATGGCATTGCCGACATCCTGTTCGAGATTCACTACCGCTTCATCATCGGACAGCGCGGGCTCGCGGTGTAGCGATCCTTCCCGCATGCGAACCTCGCGCAGGACTCGTTCGGACAATTCCACCCATTGCTTGCGATCTTCACGTTCTTCGTCGGTGAGGGGCATATCCGGATCCTCAGGGCCGAGCGCGATCGCTTCGCGCTTGTAGGTCAGCACGGCCGTTGCCGAGAGAAGATAAGCCCAATGATAGCTCAGGCTATCAAGAGCTTCGACGGTATTACGGGGCGTGTCCGGTCGGTCCCACACGCTCGGATCACTGACAAGTTTCTGGATGATGCGCGCGGCGAGCCCGGTGCGGCGATCGACGCCGAGCGGTTCAGGGAGCGTGCCCCGCTGGTTCCACAACGCCATGATCAGGGCGTCCTGCTCGGCAAGCGCAGCTTTGCGTGCCGCAGCCGTCGGCGCGTCCTCGACGGCTGCGCGCACCTCGGCGAGGCGGAACGCCATCCAGCGCGTCAAGACATCGGCGCTCCGCCCCAGTCCCAGCGCAGCTTCGATCTCACGCCCAACGGCCGAGACCGCGCGTGCTCGCTTCGATTTTCCCGTCATGCCGGTAAAGGATGATCCGGTTATATTCGCGCTCGCGCTTTTTGTCTTTTTTGAGGGCATAGCTCGCTTCGCCAATTCGCCGGTTGAAGTTGATTTCGGTGATAAGATCGAGCCCATACGCTTCGAGAATTTGCACAATCGCCGACCTGCGAAACAACAGCTCCTTACCTTGGGCAGAATGCCGGGAAGCGCGCTCATCGGGTTGTTGCGGGTCGCTCCAGGCGACCCGCTGAACAGTGACGACACCCTTCGGATCGCGCCAGACCGGCAGCCCGGATGGATCGCGCACTAGGCCAAGCAAGGCGACGATCCGCGGATGGGGCAACTGACCCGAGGCAGACACCTCGCCGCGCAGGGGGTCATGGATGTCAAGTTCGGTTCCACCGTTCCAATCAACGAGGAGTGATTTGAGCACAAATCTTCCCGACGCGATTTCCAAACTGTCGTCGTCATTCACGGCGAGACGATAATCTTGACTATTCTCGCTGGCCTCGAGCGCGAGCCGCAGGGAAGTCGCCATGTCGCGCGACACCAATGCGCTCTCGACCCGGGTCGATCCCGACGCCTCGCCATAGTGCAGCCAGTGATGCCCACTGACGACCAGCCAATCCGAGCGGTCCAGCCCCAGCGCTCTGCGAACGGCGTCGATGTCCGGCATCTTCAGCCAATCGTCCAGCTGCGGTCCCTGCCAGGCAATGGCTTCAAGCGGCTTTGGTCCGCGTAGATCGCCGAGCCAGGCTGGCGCTAGCGTTAGCCCCTGGCATGAAAGCCAATGGTCGAAATTGTCGTACGCATCCTCTTCAGCGTCGGCCGCGAGCGGCCACGCCGCCAACGCTTCACCCCCTGCTAGGTAGAGCGCGTGCCATTCCAGATGCGTGCGATAGCGCTCGACCGCCGGGAGCGAACCATGGCTGTTCAAACTATCCCGGCCCCGCCGATTGAAACGGTGGTTGCCGCGCAGCTTGTCATAGCTCAAAATGTCGTCGGTAACGCCGAGGTCATCGACGATCCAGCGTTCGGCCCATTCCAGGAAGGCGCCAGGATCGGGTTCGGCAAAACACCGCATAAGCGGTGAATACCAGTATGGCAGCGAATCCAGGCTGTCGAATCGAAATCTCCGCCCCTCCTCGCCAAGCGGACGATGGCGGTCGAACCCCTTGTGCCAGCTTTGCGTGGTTGATTGTTGGGCCAGGAGCTTGCTGGTGTTGATCTCCGCGATGCGCGCGCAATCGGCTTTGCTGAAGCTGTTCGGATCGGCATAGGCCAGCCCCTGCAACGCCTGTTTTGCCGACGCGCGCACCAGCAAATGCGGAAATGCGGCGCTTTCGGCCTGCTCGAACAACCAGTCCCGGTATCCTTGAATGCAGTGGGGGGTCTCCCAAGCGATGCGCGCTAGCCCCATCATGAACCAGAGTTTTGCCGCCCAGAAGTAGAAGGGCGCTTCAGGGTGGCTGAAGGCGGGTTCAGCACGATGGTCATAGCGCTGACGCACCTGCTCGAGTATATCGCGACTCCCGAGGCGTGCGAGAATGCGCAAGCCATAGCCGGCCCGCCACCGCCGTGCCTGCGCGACATGACCAAGTTCGGCATAAATAAAGCGTGCGACCGACGACGCGGAATCGCCAATGGTATCGAAACCCGGCAGATTACGGTCCGCGACTTCGAGCCGGAGATGCAGCGCGTTAGTATGCCGATCGAGAATCCCCTGGGCTTGCTCCTGGGTGAGATAGTCGCTCAGCAAGCTGATTAGCCGAAAGATGCCCAGAGAGTTCAGCGATGTGATGTGCTGCTCGATTGCCGATAGCAGCCGGCTGACGATCACAGCTGGGTTTGCTTCGCTCCGCTTGAGCAACGCCGCAAGATCAGGCGTACGGTCGTCAATATACCATAGGAATTCGGGCAATCGCGCTTCGATGACCGATAGAAGCCGATCTCTCGCCCATTGCCTTGCAGCGAGCTTGTCGTGCCACCGGTCGAGCTGCTCCCGCAGGAAATGAGCAATGTCATGGACGACGCCGTCCTCTTCCGGCACCGATATGAGCAAGTCGAGAAACTCACCGATGCGATGTACGGGGACATTGGCCAGTAACCGGTTCGCAATCGCGCTACGCGATGCATATGGACTCTTCTCAGCGGCGATGATGGCGTCGACCCGCGCCCTGAACGACGCGATGCCATCGATTCCCGCAACGGACAGCAGCGCCGGGTCGATCGGTTTCGGTCCAGCCCCTGGGCTGGCTGGCGAATCGTAGCGGGAATAGACCGGCTGGTTCTGGGGAAGTGTCGCCTCAAAATTTGCAGCGGCGATAAGATCGTGCACGGCCGGACCAGGCTCGGCCAGCTGCGCAACCGCAGCGATCTGTTTCCCACGGTCGCCACAAGGTTCGCGCAGCAGATGGCTCGCGACGACCTCGGCAAGCAGCCGGTCAGAAGTTGTACCGGCATGCTCGAACAGCAGCGTCGCAAGGGGGCCGCCATCCTCGCCGAGGATCGGTAAAAAGGCCGCCAAACTCCTATCGTCGAGCGTCTTGTCGGCAGCGCATTGCAAGAGCGTTCTGTCGAGCATCGACGACCCGCTGGTCAGATCGAGTTCTGCAAAGCGCGCTACCGCCGCAAGCGCAATATTCGGCGCAAGCGCGGCCAGCGAGATCGCTACGTCGCTCCAGGGGAATTGATCGGCGTTGCCGAGACGGATCGCGGCATCTTGATGGACCGCAGCGAGGCGTAGTGCCACACACTCAGCGTCGGCATCGCGCATCGCCGGCCGAGCGCGCTTTGCCAGCGCCGCCGTCACCGACAGGGCGTGTAGCGTGTCATAATCGACATCGCCGGCAACGCTCATCGCGGCGTTGAAGCAATAGCGGGCGGCTGCAGCATCGATCGGGAGCACTAGCTTCGCAAGCTCGACGAGATAGTCGATTTTCTCGTCGGCAGAGATTTTTATACCGCGCACATGATCGCAGGTCTCAACCGCAAGTTCGACGATGCCGGGCCGGAAGCCCGGCACGAGTGACGCATGTTTGAGAAAGTCGAGCGCGCCGAACCGCATTAGCGAACCGATTTCACCCAGAGCGCCGCGGAGCGCCGTAAACAAAGCGGCGGCGTCCATGCCGGCGATCAGACCCAATGGAAGCAGCGCGCGGATCGCAGCATCGTCGCGCGTACGCCATTCATCCTCCCGCGTATAATAGCGACGGGCGGCGCCTAATTTCTTCAGTGCCTCGACCAAGGCCGGTAGTGCATCACCCGGCGTGATGGTGCCAACAAGCACCATGGCGCGCGTGGCATGAAGCTGCAGGATTGGTTCGAACAGTTCCTTCACTTTACGCAAATCTGACTCGCGATCACGCGAAAGCCGCTGCTGGGATGCTTTCTTCCCACGAACTTTCTTGGGCGGTGGAGGCGGCGGTGGTGGCTCAACCACAAACTTGTCGAACGTGACAGGCTCGCCCTTGAGTACATTTGCCAACGCAAAGACCCGCGCCGCAATATCGCTGCTCCTGGGGCCATAGCTCGCCAGCGCGCTGGGCGTTCTCGCGCTTGTCGCCATCGCCGGTGCCAGTGCAACGGCGAGGCGCGCAGGATCGCCAGCCTGCATGGCGACCAGATCGCATGCGTCAAGACCAAAGCGCAGTGCTTCGCTCGCCGCATCGTCCGGCATGTGGTCGGTGCCGACATTGCGCTCGTCAAATCCGCCGCGGGCCGCCATGGCCTCCAGGTGGAGCAACATCGGTTCGGCAGCAAAATCTCCGCCGCACAAGCCGACTGCCAGCTCGACTATCGGGCGGCCGGGATGCGGGAGCGGTAATGCATCACGCATTTGCGTCAGCAAAGCGAGATTCCCCCGACGTGCCAAGCGCATCACCAGGCAACGCAGCACTTCCAGCCTGAACCGTGCGGGTTGCGCGCGCCGGATCAGTGCCAGAACCTCGCTCGCGCCGTAGGCATGCAACCATCCGGTCAGAAATGCGGCGACATCGTCCCCCTCGAGTTTCCAATCCCGCTCGAAATTTTCCCTGGCGATATCGCGTCTGCGACGTCGCATACCGGCATCGGGATCATCCTCGTCGGCGACCTCGTCGTCATTCTCATCCTCAAAGGCTTTCTGGGCATCCTCGCGTCCATCCTGCCAGGCAAGAAAGCTTCGGAAATGGGACTTCATGCCGATACGATCGCCAGCAATTCCGTCAATCCCGGCAAGCTGGAGGAGCAAGACGCCATGTCCTGGACGCTTGTCGCGGTTTCTCAGCAGCAGCGAAAAGATCGTATCCCGAGAAAAATTCGCGGCAAGTTCGACATGCTTGAACAAGGTGTTTTGCACCGCGTCGTCGGTCTTGAGCGCTTGCGCACCTTCGAGCAGCAGCGCGGCGGCATCGATGACATTTCCAGTTTCACGACAGACATGCATTGCCGCGCGCAATCTTCGGCGATGGACTTCCCCCCGTGCAGCCGGATCGGCAATCGGATAGTCGGCTACCGGCTCACGAACTAGGGCAATGACGTCCTCGCGCCGACCGGCGAGCAAAGCCTGATTGGCGACATGGCTAGCCGCATAGGGGTCGGCCATGCGCCGGGCCATCAAATGATCGGCGGCGCGCGTCCCAATTTCGGACATTGCCGATGCACCGGCTTCACGAAGGAAATGCTCGAAATCCTCGTCGGCGAAGCTCACCAGCTCGTCCGCGAGAACCAAGCCGGGCGCAAGGTCCGCGATGAGGTCACGGATATGTGCCAGTTTAGCGTCGAGTACGCCAGCAAGCTGGTCGATCGGCACTGGCCTTGGCAGCACGATCAATGCCGCGCAGAAGCGGGCCAGCTCGGCAGTGCTGCCAGACTTAGTCCGCGCTTCATCAAAGCGAGTTGTGAAGATCAGCTCGAGATTTTTACCGTTCGGCTTGAGATAGTCGAGCGCGGCGTCGGCTACTTCACCGGCAAATTCGATGGCATAACGCTGCACCCGCGGATTGCCGCCCGAATGGAAATGGAACTCCTCATGCCAGTCGTCGGCTTGCGGCCCCAGCCTGGCTTCTGCAAAGCGGATGGATTCTTCTGGCCCGAATGGTTCCAACGGAACCAGGACAACATCATCTGGAAGTTCGAGATCAGCGAGGCGGCCAGTCCGAGCGCTGAACATCAACCGGACATTTGCCGGTAAACCGCCCAGCCGCGCGAGATCATGCACAAAGGCGCGCTCAGGCGGTACGCACTGCGATGCAGCGGTAACTGCGTTGTCCGCGGCGTCTACAGCAATGACCAGCAACGCATCGGGATGCCTCGAAGCCAAGGCAGCGGCCGTCGCATCCAGCTTCCGTGCAAAGCGGCGCGGATGATCGACACCCGTTTCGGAAAATAAAGGCGGCAACAGCAGTCGAGCGGCTGTGTCATTTGCAAGCTGCAAGAATGCATCTTCGGCGCGATGCCGGTAGCCGTTGGAATTGAGATAGGTGCCGCCGCCATAACAGTCATAGACGATCAGCTCGGAGCCCGTCGGCAAGCGCTGTGCGAGATCCTGCAATACCGTCGTCTTGCCTTGACCGCCCGCACCCGCCAAACAGATTTTCTGCGTGCCTTGGGTGAACATCGTTTCAATCGTGCCGGCAGCGGCGCGGGGAACCAACTCGGAGACGCGGGCTATCTCGGTCGGACAAGGATAGAAGATGCGCTTGTCAGCATGGCCGAAGATGCCGAACACGCTTTCCGCGGTAATCGTCTCCCGGCTGCCTTCGGGCCGCATCCGCTTGCGGATAAACTCGCGCAATACCGCAAACTCGGCCCGTACGTCGCCATCTGTGAGGCCGGAGAGCATCTGAATGACCCGCTTCTCATGCGCGAACCGCGACTGGTCGCCACAATCGCTGAAGTCCAGGGCGGGAGCAAAAGCGGCAAACTCGGCGAGTGTCAGGCCACTCGCCTTTTGCAGCTTGGTTCGCATCGCATCGCCGGGTGCTGCGGCCAGCGCATCGAGCACTTCCTGCGCAAGTGGCTGGTTGCTGGCGAGCTTCACGACAATATTGCCCGCAGCATCAAGCTCGCGCCGCTGTTTACGCATCCCCTTCCAGGCGCTAGCAAGGCGGGCGATCAGCGCGTTGGTCTTCTCCCTGTTTTTCGCATAAGCGAGCCGCGCTACGGTCCAGGGCGTATCGGGATCGCTTCCGGAATATTTGAACTGGACGAGGTCAACGCCTTCGATCGTGTCGATGTCCGGGCCGTAATAGAAAGCGGCATCGACCCCATCCCACAAGACTTCATCCATACCTTCGGCATCATCGGCACGAACTCCCTCAACCGTTAGCTCAATGAGGCCGGTCCCCGGTGTGATCAATTCTAGTGCGCGGCGCGCTGCCCACAGTTCGTGATAGTCGTCACCGGCGTTGCTTCCTCGCTTGCCACTGTAGTCGGTTCGCGCCACGCTCCCGGCTGCCTTTCATCAAAGTCAGAATTATAGCGACCAGCTTCAACCATCTCGGGCTGTTAGTCGCCTTCCCCACCGCACACCTCGCCGCTGGAGCCGATAACCGCTTCGGGCGCCGCAGTCCGACGAACCGGTCATGCGGCGTGTTGCAGATGATCGTCACGTTCCGCTCGAAGCGATATCGCTCGGCAATCTCCAGCAGCAGCCGGCTTTTGCCTGACCCGTTAGGCCCAACGAGGATTGAAACGGTTTCACGGCCGCTCCCCCCTTCATCGATGTCAAGACCCCGCAGTCTCACCATGCGGTGACCCAGTCGCCCGGTCACACCTGTAGGCCGGCGTAGCCGGCTGGAAGGTGTGTCTCAGCGGGCGGTTATCGTGGTTCTTCGGTAAAGTTTGGTCACCACAACAAAAGCCCAACCGAGGGTAACCACAATGACCAACGAGATGATGGCACTGCAGCGCCTGCTGGAAAAGGGACGGATGGGGATGTGCTGCGCGAGATGATCGGCTTTGCCGCCCAGCGTCTGATGGAGCTGGAGGTTCACGCGCTGATCGGGGCGACACCGGGAGAGCGTTCGCCGGACCAGCTTGTGCAGCGCAACGGCTACCGGACCGGGACTGGGAAACCCGTGTGGGGACGGTAGAGCTGCGCATTCCCAAGCTCCCGAAAGGCAGCTGTTTTCCGGGTTTCCTGGAGCCCCGGCGCATGGCGGAGAAGGCCCTGGGGCCTGGCCGGCATGAAGCTCATGGCGTCTGACGCACATGAAGGCATCAAAGCCGCGGTGACCAAGGTGTTTCGGGCAACATGGCAGCACTGCCGGGTCCACTTCATGCGCGATGCCCTCGCCCATGCCGGCAAGCAGGGCCGCAGGGTCGTTTTGGCTTTCATTGCCACGGCCTTCGCCCAGAATGATGCCGGCGCCGCCAGGGCGCAGTGGCGTCAGGTCGCCGATCAGATCCGGCCCAAGGTCCCAAAGCTGGCGGTGCTGCTGGACGAGGCCGAAGAGGACGTGCTTGCCTGCATGACCGTTCCCAAGAGCCATTGGGCCAAGCTGCACAGCACCAATCCCATCGAGTGCCTGGACGGCGAGATCAAGCGCCGTACCGAGGTCGTCGGTATCTTTCCGGGCGAGGCCGCCATCACAAGGCTCATCGGTGCCATTCTCCTGGAGCAGAATGATGAATGGGCCGTCCAGCGCGCCCGATACATGACCCTTGAGACCATCGCTCCTCTCGGCGATGATCCACACATCATGCTTCCCGTCGTCGCAGCATGATACAACTGGCCAGACATGCCGGAGACCTCGACGCTATTGCGCGAGCTACAACACGGGGTGGGGCGTCACCTATATGCATTTCATATGCATGCACCCACGACACCGCCATGACAACCTCAGACGACCAGAGTTCGCCCGATCAACACGGGTCTTTCGGACGGAGGTCTTTAGAAAAAATATAACGCGAAACTGCACTTACATCACTGTATATACAATGATGTAAGTGCATTTTTATGGCTACGCGACAGCCTGCCCCGATGCCGCCGCCTGCAACGCATGGAGATAGTCCACCGCCCGTGCCGCAAAACTCGCAGCCTGGAAGATCGCACGCTTGTCTACCCTGAGCACATCGAGCCAGCTCGCGAGATAGGCGGCATGGTCCTCCCGCGGCGTGAGTGCAACGCCCAGATCCGCGCACAGGAAGGCCGCGCCAAGTTCGGCAACCAGCTCTTCACGGGCGTAAGCCTGATCGGCAAAGCGCCGGCCGAACTGGCGATGGCACCGGGCGGGATGACCGGTCCAATGGGTCAGCTCGTGCAAGAGGGTGGCGTACCAACCATGAGCGTCGCGGAAGGCAGTGCGTGCCGGCATGCCGATCATATCCCGAGCCGGCGCATAAAAGGCAGGCCCACCCCCGGCCTCAATGCGAGCGCCCGTCGCCTCAATGAAGGCTTCGGCGGCAGCGATCCGTTCAGGTTCGGGGCACGCCGGAAGCGGTGCCGTCAATCGGTCCGGCAGTCCGTCGCACTGCTCGACATTGAACACCGTATAGCTCTTCAGGAACGGGATCCGGGTCTCTGCTTCCTCGCCCGTCTCCGGATCGACATCGGTACGGGTGAGGGCAGAGCTGTAGACGACCGTGGTCCCGCGCTCCCCCCGACGAACGGTGCCGCCTTCCGCCCGGGCCTGCCGGAAGGTGATCCAGGTCGGCGCATGATAGCCCCGGATGAGGCTCGCTTCCCACAGAATGAGCGTGTTGATTCCACGATAGGGCTCACCCGTGGCCCGAAGCGGCCGACCTGCAACACTCTCCCCCGTCGTCCAGGGGCGCATCCAGGGCCGCACACCCGTCTCAAGCTGCGCCACGATCCGGGCGGTCACCTCGGCGTGAAGATCCTGCTTCATGGTCTCCTCCGTCTTGATGTGTCGGTCGATTTCATCGACCGACAACGCCCAAGTGGCGAACGAAGGAGGGGAAGCGGCGCAGCTCAGAGGGGTCGATCGCGGGGAGGGGGATCACCCACCCCGGGCCCAGGCCCGGGGCGGCGCTGTGCGCCGGCCTGCAGGCGGCCTGCCGCCGAAGGCTGGGGAGACCCCGCGATCGACGACGGCGGCACCGCCGCCGGCGCTTGCCCCTTGCGCCGCGGGGAACCTGGGTTCCCCATCTTCAGGGGCCGGGGTTTTGATCAGATGCCGGAGATCGCAGAGCGTTAGCCAGAGGGTCAGACGAAGATCCGCTCCACCTCATCCAGCGTCACCTCATCCGGCCGCCGGTCATAAAGCTGGGTGGTGCGGGTGGAGGCATGGTTGGCCATGGTCGCCGCCTTTTCCAGCGTGCCCCCGTTCTTGAGATAGGCGGTGATCCCCGTGGCCCGGAAGCTGTGATTGCCGATGGGCGTCTCGATCCCGGCCGCCGCGGCCCGGCGCCGGATCATAGCATAGGCATCGGCCTGCTGCATCGCCCGGTCGCTCAGCCGGCCGGTGCCGCGGGCGATGGTCCGGAACAGGGCACTCCGCCGGTCACCCGCCAGCGCACAACCCTCCATATAGTCGTGCAGCCAGGCATCGAGATTGTGGTGACAGGGCATGTCGTGACGCTTGCCCCCCTTCTCGTGCAGCCGCACCCAGAGGCGCCGGTTCTGGACATAGACATCCTCCACCCGCATGGCCAGGGCCGCACCGATCCGGGCGAAGCTGTAGACCATCAGCCCGATCAGGGCGCGGTCGCGCAGCCCGATCGGGGTTGAGACGTCGATCGCCTCCAGGATCCGCCGCGCCTCGGCCGCCTCCAGAACCGGGGTCTTGCCCCGTTTGACCCGATGCACCGGGCCGCGCACCGACGCGGCCGGGTTGGCGGGCAGAATCTGGCCGGTCACCAGCCAGTCGAACAGATGCTTCAGCCCGGCCAGGCGCTGCTTGACGGTCGGCGCGGCGAAGTGCCGCCCCTGAAGCTCGACCCAGGCCGCGACATGCAGCGGCTGGACCTGACCGATCGCGGTCAGCCCGACGCCGCTGCACCAGGTGAGGAAGTCTTCGGCCGCCCGGCCATAGGCACGCCGGGTGTGCGGGTTGCGGATCCGGGCGACGAAGAATTCGAGGAAGCGCAGTTGGGCCGGATCGCCGGCGGCGGCGATGAGGGGTGGGGTGACGGGCAGGCCGGGTGGGGTGGCGGGGATCAGGGGCATGGGCGGGTGCCGTGGGTGAGGGAGAGGGGTCTTCTCAAAACACTGATAAAGGACGTTATCATAGATATAGGCGCTAGGTGAGGGAGATAGTGCCGGGATGTTTGGCCGGCTGCGGAAAAGTGGTGAAACTGGATGAGGCGCCTCTCTGGCGGACCGCGCTTGCGCATCAAGGAGGCGTTCGGCTGGATCAAGATGGTGATCGGCCAGAGGAAGAGCCGCTACCGGCACCACGGGTGACCTGGAGGGTCGAGGTCGGCTTCCATCACGGGCGACGGATCGGGATGAAGGCTTAGCGCTGATCGTTCTTCGGCAACCTGCTAAAGCTCGATCGCAGATGGCGATCTTTCTTATTCCTTCCCAGATTGCTGTCTTTCGGCTACCAATTTGCGGGTCGTTGACTCCCAATTTGCCGAAGCAGATGGTTCTCTGAACCGCGCCGGGTTCGTCGGAAGCTCGGCGCGTTGAGTCAGGCGGCGATGGCCGCCTGCTCCTGTTCGTCCCACCAGCGTTGCTCGGCCTCGGCCGGCGGAATGTTGCCGATCGGCTCGAGGAGCCGGCGGTTGTTGAACCAGTCGACCCATTCGAGGGTCGCATACTCGACGGCTTCCAAGGAGCGCCAAGGTCCGCGCTGATGGATCACCTCGGCTTTGTAAAGCCCGTTGATCGTCTCGGCGAGGGCGTTGTCGTAGGAATCTCCGACACTGCCCACCGAGGGCACCACGCCGGCGTCGACGAGGCGTTCGGTGTCGCGGATCGACAGGTATCGGCCGCCTCGATCACTGTGATGGACGAGACCGCCACCGGGTGCCGGCCGGCGCGCATGGAGGGCTTGCTCGAGGGCATCGAGCACGAGGCTCGCATGCGCGGTTCGGCTCGCCCGCCAACCGACGATACGCCGCGCGAACACGTCAATCACGAAGGCGACGTAGACGAAACCCGCCCAGGTCGCCACGCAGGTGAAATCGGAGACCCAGAGCCGGTTCGGTCCCGGCGCTCTGAACTGTCGATTGACGAGGTCACGCGGGCATGGCGTTGCCTTGTCCGAGATGGTCGTCCGGATCGGTCGACCACGAACAACGCCTTGAAGTCCCATCTCGGGATCTCGTTCGCCTGCCGCAGTTCGCGGTTCTCCCGCTCGAGTGCCTTCAGGCGGGCGTTCAGGTCCGGAGCGACGCCGTCGATCTTACCGCCCTCACGCTCGGCCCGCTTCACCCACAGCCGCAGCGTCTCCGGTGTGCAACCGATCTTGCCGGCGATCGAGGCGATGGCGGCCCAGCGGGAGGCGTGATCGCTCTCGTGCTCGAGAACCATCCGGACCGCGCGGCTACGCACTTCGGGGGCAAACTTGTTCGTCGTCCTGCTGGTCATGGCTCCATCCTCTCAAGAGTTGGAGCCTCCGGCAAACCCGATGCGGTTCACTTCGGCCAGTACGGTGGTTGCGGGAATGCCGCCGGCGAGCCAAGCATCAAGGGCGTCCACCACACACTGTGCCACCGCTGCAAACTGTCGAATATCTTCACCGACCAGATGAATGGTTTCGCCAACCCGCGCATCCCTAGCATGGTCGGCAAATTTATCATCCATGATCCCGAGATTATGCCCGATGACATGGCGCTTCTGAATGTTGAGCTTAAGCGCCGCAAGCTCGGCCTCGGACAAGGGTGAGAATGGATCGAAGTTCAATTCCGCGAACCGGCGCTGTGCGATTTCAACATTCTGAAAATCGTTTCGCACTGGCTTTGGCTTGGGAGCGTCAGGGCCAAGCTGGTCGCAGCCATAAAGATAAACTGCCTTGAGGGTTGCCTCGAATGCCGTGAGCACGTCCTCATGAGCGTTGCCCATGAGCCTGTATCCCAATTCCTGATTGCCCTCTTGCGCGTCCGCCAATGCGATTTGTTGCGCAACGATCTGGACTTCGCGCGCGAAATGCAGTCGGACGTTCGGGGCGCCGCAATCGGGGCAAAAAAGGCCAATAGCAAAGACGCCGTAGTCCCGACCACAGTGATCACACACCAACTCTCGCAAGAGATCACGCCGAGAAAATCTCAGCCGTGGTTTTGCCGTAGGACGCGGACCAGCTTTGATCTTGACGAATTTCGAGGACGAAAACTTTCGCTCCATGTCTCGAAACATGCCGTGAAAGGCGCTTGCCATGTCGGCCTTGGCGGCGTGTGCCACCATCTTCTTCGCGGCTTCCACGTCATCCGGGTGCATGAAATCCTGGTCGTCAGCAACAATGCCGCTATAGGGACAGACAGTCTGCTTCGAGCGGGGTTCCAGCTTCATGCGCTTGCGCGCATCATCACTGACCATCACGTTCTCGGCAACATCACCCAATACGAAATGACGCGGCAACGCTTTCTCATTTGGCGAATAGCGATAGACGCGCCCCTCGGGCGTCTTTGGCAATGGGATGGACAATTCCATTCGATTCCTGGCCCCTCCCGTCCGATAGCGTTCCAAGTTCTTGAACCGCATGACCTTCGCCCTTGCCGCCAACCCATATTGCGTTTGATCGTGCCTCCGACGCTAGATATGGTATCATCAAATGCGAAGCTATGCATCATGGGTGTGAGGATGCCATTCCCTAAGAAAGACAAGCACATGAAGCGAATCACGGTCACCGTCGACCCGGACGACTATGCTGAGATAGACCGTCTGGCACGCAGCCACGACGTCTCTGCGTCGTGGGTGATCCGTCGTTCCATGCGTGAGTTTCTGGATCGCCACCGTGGCGACGCGCCCGACCCAATGGGCGGCTCGGAAAAGCGCAGGGTAGGCTGAGCACATGGCAGAAGCAATTCGCCCCATGCGCCACGTATCCCTACCTGGGATGTGTCCGGTCGATGCAGCCGTTGCACAGATGGCTGAAAGCGGTATCGAGGAACGCGGTGCCATCTTCACCCGACGCGAAGTCGTGGACTTCATCCTCGACCTGACGGGCTATACCGACGACAAGCCCCTCCATACGCAACGCTTGCTCGAACCGTCCTTTGGCAATGGGGACTTTCTCCTTGCCGCAGTCGAGCGCTTGTTGAGGGCGTGGCATACCGCCGACGCACCGTTGGAATCCCTAATCGACAGTGTTCGCGCGATTGAGCTTCATCGCAAAACCTTCACCGCAACCCGCGCCCGCCTGGCCGCTTTACTCCGAGAAGAAGGCTTGCCGGACGTTGACTGCGACCGGCTGCTGGATGCGTGGCTGGTCCAAGGCGACTTTCTGCTGCATCCGCTACCTGATGGCTTTCACTACGTTGTCGGCAACCCGCCCTATGTTCGCCAAGAGCTGATACCGGATGCGCTGATCGCCGAATACCGGCGCCAGTTCACGACAGTTTTTGATCGCGCTGACATCTACATCCCCTTTATCGAACGGTCGCTCTCGCTGCTCGCCGAGGGAGGCGCACTCGGCTTCATCTGCGCGGATCGCTGGATGAAGAACCGCTACGGCGGTCCGCTGCGGAAGATGGTCGCCGAGGGTTATCGCCTGAAATTCTATGTGGACATGGTGGACACGCCTGCCTTCCACTCGGAGGTCATCGCATACCCTGCAATCACCGTCATAACGAGAGAACGTCCCGGCCCAACGCGGCTTGCTCATCGACCGGCGATTACACCTCAGGCGCTAACAGCGCTCTCACGCGCGATGCTGGACGATACCGACACACTCAGCGCAGACATCAAGGAGATCAAGGGCGTCGCCGCAGGCGCCGATCCTTGGATTCTTGAGTCGTTCGATCAGCTCGCAGTCGTTCGCCGTTTGGAGCGTGAGTTCCCGACGCTCGAAGAGACCGGCTGCAAGGTCGGCATTGGCGTGGCGACCGGCGCAGACAGGGTTTTCATTGCCCCCTTCGATACTCTGGACGTGGAGCCCGACCGCAAACTGCCCCTCGTCATGACGCGGGACATTCTTGCCGGCACCGTGCAATGGCGCGGCTACGGCGTGATCAACCCGTTCAAGAATGATGGCGGCCTCGTTCCTCTGGACGCCTATCCCAAGCTCCGCGCCCACCTTGAAGCCAATGGCGAGGAAATCAGGAAGCGCCACGTTTCCCAAAAGAACCCGAATGGCTGGTACCGGACTATCGATCGTATCTATCCGGCCCTGGCCAGCCGCCCGAAGCTGCTTATCCCCGACATCAAGGGTGAGGCGCATATCGTCTATGAGGCCGGCCACCTCTACCCCCATCACAACCTCTACTTCATCACATCCGATGAGTGGGAGCTAAGGGCATTGCAAGCGGTGCTGCTGTCGGGCATCGCCAAGCTCTTTGTTTCCATGTACTCGACGAAGATGCGTGGCGGCTACCTGCGCTTCCAAGCGCAGTATCTCCGGCGTATCCGCGTCCCACATTGGTGCGACGTATCTGAGGATTTGCGCGCGGAACTTGCTGACGCGGCCACCAGCGGCGACATTGCAAGCTGTAACCAGGCCGTCTTCCGGCTTTATCGAATGGATAAGGCCGAGCGCACTGCCCTCGGCGGCAATGGGGGGTAATGCGCTAATGGCATTGGATCTTGCCGAGTACGAAAACAAGGCTCGCGAGGCCGTCAAGCTGTTTTGGGGGAACCGAGAAGCCGCACGTCTCAAGCAACTTGAATCCGGCAAGGCGGATCAGGGGGAGCGCGCCGGCGTCACCGCCGGAAAGAATATGAACGGCTTCCTTCAATTGGTCGCCGACCTTGCCGAAGCAAACGGACTAACGGACGCAACCATTCTTCAGGACGGCCGTGTACTGACGCTGCCCGGCTATTTTCGTCCCACCAAACTCTGGGACTTACTGATCCTGAGGAAAGGCCACCTCGTCGCCGCGCTGGAGTTCAAATCCCAGGTCGGCCCCTCTTTCGGAAACAACTTCAACAACCGAACCGAGGAAGCCATCGGCACGGCTGTCGATCTTTGGACAGCCTACCGGGAGGGTGCGTTCGGCGAGCAGCCACGCCCCTTCGTCGGCTGGCTGATGCTGCTGGAGGACGCGCCAGCCTCACGCGCACCTGTACGGGATCGCTCGCCCCACTTCCCAGTTTTCCAGGACTTTCAAAACGCCTCGTATGCTGAGCGCTACAACGTGCTCTGCAAGAAGCTCGTGCAGGAACAGCTTTATTCGTCGGCTTGCATTCTCACGTCTCCCCGGACTGCCGCAAATACGGGCGACTTCGCGGAAATGAGCGACATGACAGGACTCCGAACATTTGTGACGGAACTTGCCGGGCACCTTGCTGCTGAAGCGGCACGGGCATAGCCGTAGAGATCGGGGGGACAGGATGGTCGTTTGGCTAAGAATTGCAGGGATCGGATTGAACGCCATCGGCGCGATCATCCTTGCTTGGAGGGTCAAGGGCATCTTGGACATGATGGTTGCTGCCCACCAGGCCACCGATGTGAACATTCGCCTGCTCATGGATATCCTCGCCGGGCAGCAACAGGTGGTTCCGCTGATCGTCGGCATGGACGAGCAGGTCGCCCGGAAGCAAAAGGCAGGGATTTGGCTCCTTACCATCGGGTTTGCGTGCATCGCGATCGGAAACGTCTTGGTCGGCGTCTCCTGGTATCTGGAATCCTAAAACTACGCATGAGGAAGCATCTTGCCGAAAACGACTGTCGAGATTGCGATTGAGGAAGGCCAGAGATGCCTCAAGGCATCTCCGGTGATCGTGCTCGGAAGTGGTGCCTCCATTCCGGCTGGATTGCCCAGCATGGGCGCACTGGCGGCCCACCTGAAAGGCTCTATGCGGGACGGGGTGCTGTCCGGTTCGGACGAGGGTCTTTGGGATCAGTTCATTAACGAACTCGCCACCAAAGACCTCGAAAGCGCGCTGCACGCAATCAAGCTGAGTGAAAAACTCTCTGACCATGTTGTCGAGCAGACATGGAGTTTGATCAGCGCCGCAGATGCGCGCGTATTTGAAGCGGTTCTCGGCGACGTGAACCACCTCCCTCTCGCCCGGCTCTACCGTCATCTGTTCAACAGCACAAACCGAACGATTTCAGTGGTGACGCCCAACTATGACCGGCTGGCTGAGTATGCCGCCGATCGGGCGGGATACTGTCACCACACGGGCTTCAGCTACGGATACCTGCGCCAGCGGCAATCTGGCTCGCGGCTATCATTCAGGCAGGACAACCAACAAGCCCGCACCGTCGATATCTGGAAGGTGCACGGCTGCTTGGACTGGTTCATCGATCAAGACGGCCAGGTTATCGCGCTCACGTCGGCACGATCCATCCCGACCGGCCGCCGTCCGGCCATCGTGACACCCGGTATCGAGAAATACGAACGCACACACCTTGAGCCGTTTCGCTCGATCATCGCCGGGGCCGATGGCGCCCTAGCGCGCGCAAGCGCGTATCTCTGCGTCGGCTTTGGCTTCAATGACACACATATCCAGCCGAAACTGCTGGAGCGCTGGAAACGGGGCGACGCCTTTCTGGTCGTGCTCGCAAAGGAGCTAAGCAAAACCGCTAAGAAGATGCTGGAGGGAGCAAACGGCCAGCACTTCTTGGCACTGGAAGAGGCAGATAACGGCACACGCATGTGGTCGCACCAGCACCCGGCCGGCGTGGTGCTGGATGGCGTCCATCTGTGGCGGCTGCCCGACTTCCTCGATAAGACGACATAAAGGGGGCCTATCATGGGGATTTTCACCTATCAGGATGCGGATGCCTTAGGGGCAGTCGTCGCCGTAGATACAGCAACGGTCGTGGTTCGTGTTTCGGATGTTGAGAAGCTGCGACGGATGCAGGTCAGCCGCCTTGTCTTTCTTCAAAGCAGCCGGGCGGGTGAGCACCTGATTGGGGTGATACAGAAGATTGTTCGATCGATGAAGGAGGCGAAGGCCATCGGAGAAGGCGAAGCAACTGACGAAGACGTTCTACCTGAGGAGAACGTCGTGCGGGTCGCCCTGATCGGCACGCACATCGACAAGAAGGGAACCGAGGAAAACCTCTTCCGGCGAACGCTAGAAACCGTCCCTGAGATTGATGCGAACTGCTTCGCGATTGAGGGAGAGAGCCTGACGGCCTTCATGCGCGTCATCGCCCGTGTCGCCAGCGACGGCCAGAAGCTGACACTCGGCTCCTACACCTTGGATGAAAACGCGACAGCGTACCTCAACGGCAACAAGTTCTTCCAACGCCACGCCATCGTCGTTGGGAGCACAGGCTCAGGCAAGTCGTGGACGACCGCCCGCGTTCTGGAACAGGTGGCCAGCCTGCCAAACGCCAACGCCCTCGTCTTCGACCTTCATGGCGAGTACACGCCACTCGTCGGCGATGGCATTCGCCACTTTCGCATTGCCGGACCCGGCGATCTCGACAAGGGAACAAGCCTCAAGGACGGCGTAATCTACCTGCCGTTCTGGCTGCTGGGATACGAGGCCATGATTTCCATGTTCGTCGATCGCAGCGACCAGAATGCGCCTAACCAAGCGATGTTGATGTCGCGCACCGTGACCGACGCCAAGCGGACCTTCCTGACCAACGGGAAGCATCAGGACGTTCTCGATAATTTCACCATCGACAGCCCAGTTCCCTTTGACATTGGCGGCGTCGTTACCGAGCTGAACAGGCTCAACACAGAAATGGTGCCGGGCGCTAAATCAGAAAAGCAGGGACCGTATTTCGACAAACTAAGCCGAATGATCGCGCGCTTTGAGAACAAGCGGACCGACCGCCGCCTCGGCTTCCTCTTTCGCGGCGGCGAAGACACTCTCAAGTTTGATTGGCTGGAAACGCTCTGCTCAACGCTGGTCGGCGGCAGTCAGGACCAACCTGACAAGAAGGGCGGCGTGAAGATTATCGACTTCTCGGAGGTTCCGTCAGACGTGCTGCCGCTGATTGTGAGCCTCGTCGCGCGCTTGGCGTTCTCCCTCCAGCAGTGGACCGCGCCAGGAAAACGGCACCCGGTTGCCCTGTTCTGTGATGAGGCGCACCTCTACATCCCGGAACGTGCCCAAGGCGATGCCGCCAACGAGATCTCGATTTCCATCTTCGAGCGCATCGCCAAGGAAGGCCGAAAGTATGGCGTTGGACTTGTTGTCATCAGCCAACGTCCCTCAGAGGTCAATCGGACGGTGCTCAGTCAGTGCAACAACCTGATCGCGATGCGGCTGACCAACGCAGAAGACCAAGGTGTCGTCCGGCGGCTGCTGCCCGATAGCTTGGGCGGTTTCAGCGACCTGCTGCCGATACTAGACACCGGAGAAGCGCTCGTCGTTGGCGATGCGAGCCTGCTGCCGAGCCGCATCCGGATTGCGGAGCCAACTGCTCATCCGAACAGCGGCACCGTCGATTTCTGGGATGAGTGGTCGAAGGATGCGCCGATTGGCGCGATTCCGGCCGCTGTCAGCGGATGGCGCAAGCAGACGCAACAGGCATAGCGGTCCGCCCGAGGAACGGAGACGTTCAGATGAAGTGGTTGTGGACGTGGGGCGGTAAAAGTTTCGGCTATCGGGACGGCGATATGAACCGCGCCGGGTTCGTCGGAGGCTCGGGGCATTGAGTCAGGCTGCGATGGCCGCCTGCTCCTGTTCGTCCCACCAGCGTTGCTCGGCCTCGGCCGGCGGAATGTTGCCGATCGGCTCGAGGAGCCGGCGGTTGTTGAGCCAGTCGGCCCATTCGAGGGTCGCATACTCGACGGCTTCCAAGGA
>NZ_NYWI01000007.1:0-50763 GCF_002684955.1 Tistrella sp.
TCTGGTCGGGCTACGCCCTCCCGACGTTCCCCGAATGCGCCGCCAAGTGGCCTACTTTTGCGCCGCCCAATGGCCTGGTTTTGCTCCGCCGTTGACACTCGTGGGCCAGTTCGCCCATGACCTGCCTGAGAAGAGGGCTCTCCGGCCAGGCGGCCGGATCGGTGCCCAGGTCTTGAGCTATGACGCGTGGCTCTTTTATGACGCAATCGATGATCGTGGCGTGGTCAAGCGTCCTGTGACTGTCCGCGATGGTCGTCAGAAGACCGGGAATGTGCGTCCAGGGCAGATCATGGAAAAGCTGCCGTTCCGTCGAATTACCGGCGTCCCATTGGCAAACGTGGATTGCCGCCGCGCGCAATCGAGCCACTTCGGCACCGCTAAGTTGGTCCTGCGCGTCGTTATCGCAGAAGGCCGCTGTGCGGTAGCCGAGCGCGTGAAGCTTCGGACAAACGACCTTTATCTGGCCGCCGCTGCCGGCGTTGAAATACGAAGTGGCCAGGCTCCAGACAGGTGTGCTGCCGCCTTTGAAACGATACTGGTCGTAGGCACGGAGACAGCCCATTTCCGTAGGGCCTTCGCAGGCCACGATCTTGCTGCCGAGAAACGCTTCGGCATTGTTGCGGACCGGTCCCTGGATGGCGGGCACGACCGCAAGGCTGTCGAGACTGACCGTTCCAGCCGCATCGCGCCGGCAAACGTACAGTTCGTCCTTGGCAACATCCAGTTCCCTTATGACGACCGGTGAATGCGTGGTCGTGAAAATCTGCTGCCCCGTATTTTGCAGCCTGTAGATCAATCCCCTGATGCGGTGCGGCTCAAGGCCGACCTCGATTTCATCGATCAGCGAAATGTTCTTGCCGCCATGCAGCTTCATCTGCATGGCGGCAGCGACGAGCTTTTTGGTCCCGCTGCCTTTGTTGCGCACCGGGACATTGTCCTCGTGTAAAGAAAGAGCCCCGGCCGTCATGGACCGGCGCTGAATGTCGATCTTTGGCGAAAGCCCCGTCAGCTTGACGCCGGCATCACCGGATTCCTGCTTGATCGTGTCGGCCACGCCCTGGCACTCAGCGATACTCTCATGGCCCGAGATATCGCCCTGACGCATCTCGCGGGCCAAGCCGGAAAGCAAGGCGCCGAGATTGCCCTCGTTATCCGCGCTGAGGCGCGTCAGAATGGTGTTACGGCCCCACGTAAAGTGATAGTCGGAATACGTATCAAGGCGGCTCAGTCCCAAGGCACCGCGGTCGGCAGCATAAAGCGACTTTCTTTCAGTGGCCTCGCCTTCATCGCGTCCTTTGACGACAAACCACTTCGGTTCAAGGCTCCTGTCGACGCGCAGGGAAACAGAAACAGCGACTGGGCCGCCTTCCTGCGGCTCAGCCAGTGGCCCCGTATAATCGAGGCCGCACTTATACTGTGCGAATTTGCTTTCCTGAAAGAATTTGCGGATGCCGGGCTGCGTCTCGTCCCAATCCGTCAGCGTGACCTGGACAACAATGTCCTGATCGACATCCTGAGCGAAGAAGTCGGAGTCTTCGAATGACAGCGACGTGCGGGGCGAAAGAGCATAATCAAACGCTGTCAGGATCGTGGTTTTGCAGGTGTCGCCCGGCCCGATGATGCAGCAAAAATCACCCTTTACATGCCAGGAAAGGGATTTGATGCCGCGGAAGTTCCTGATCTCAATATGTCTGATTCTCAACGATCAGCCTTTCTTGTTAGGTCAACATACGCTCCTTAACACCTGCTGAATACGATCATTAGCGTGGTTACTTTACTCTTGTTTACCGCACGATTCTCACCACACATCTATGCCGCCTGCTCCAGTGACCACTGCACCCGCTCGGCCACGAACTGCGCGAACGGCGCGATATCCTGATCGATGCTGGCGCTCTCCAGCGCTGCCAAGTAGGCGTCCCGGTCCTCAACCCGGATGACGGTCCACGGATAACCGCCCGAGGCGAGCATCGCATTCATAACAAAGCGCGCCATACGGCCGTTGCCGTCCGGATACGGATGGATATAACCGAACAGCCAGTGCCCAAGCACCGCGCGCACGGCCGGTTCGCGCTCCTGCTCCAGCAGATCGAACAGGGCCGGCATGGCATCACGAACGGCTTCATGCCGCGGCGGCACATGACGCGAGCCCCGCAGATAGACCGCATCGTTGCGATAGCCGGCCAGGGCTGACGGCGCGATCAGGCCCGCCGCCACACAGGGCTGAAACAGCTCACCATACCAGTCGCGGTGCGCGGTGCGCACCAGCGCGCCCGCTGCGCCGCCGCCAATAATCTCGCCGACCGCCGACCGCACAAGCCGGAACGCCTGCCAGTAGCCGCGCGCGGCGAGCGCATCACGGCTCTGCCGGTCGGCGTCGTGATTTTCAGGGTCCCAGTCGCCCGCCCTCACCTGCTCAATCAGCTCCGGCGTAACGCGGTAACCCTCGATCGACAGCGAGTGATAGGCATCGTTCTGATAGATGTCGTCAACAAAGGACAGATACGCTTTGGTGTCTTTCGGCAGGCCGGGCGCGTCCGGAAACGCCGCCCGCACCGGCTCACGCATGGTTTCCCACAGCGATTGCAGCCGCCCGACAATCGGCGCCTGCGCCCGGCTCAGCGTGCCGAACGCCTGCTCCGCCTCGAATGGATCGGATTCACGCACGGCGTAACCGGCGCGTTTCATGACACGCACTATCTCGTCGGCTACCTCAGCGCGGCCGATCCGGCGAAAGGCGCCGGCCAGCCGACCGGCCACGACGGAATGCCCGCCGTCGAGCAGCCGACCCAGAATATCGGACGCATCGCGGATGCCGGAGAGTACGACCTGCGCCTCGACCGGATAGCGCTCAAAAAACGCTTCCGGCACGCGGACCAGGGCCGCTTCCGGCACGAAGAGCCGCAGCCCGTCCCGCGTCACAAGATCGGCATCCGGCGGCATCTCCTTCTGCCGCAGATCGTACAAAGACGTGCCGAACAACAGATCGACCGTGTTGTTGGCACCCTTGGGCGTATAGATGATGACCTGCTGCGGGATGACGGTGTTTTCGGCATGGAGTAGCAGGGACTGCTCGGGCGACAGGTGCCAGTCCGCCGCGAAACGAAAGCTGCAATAGGCCGCGCAGAACTCCCAGAACGAGGCGAACCACGGCGTCGTATCGCCGGGATCGGCATCCGGGCTGGACGAAATCAGCCAGCCCTTCATCACCTCGCGCAGGAAGCCGCTGCCGACCAGCCGCTCGCGGTGAACGCGCGTCAGCTCGCCGGAGCGGAAGACCCGCCGTCCGTCTTTCTGAAGCTTCTGAAGCTGCGCCAGCGACGCCGCGAGTTTCTCATTCGGTGTGACCATACCGGCCCATCCACGCACTGATACAAGTTAATCATGCCGCACGATCACAAGTATACAATGATTTACCATCACAAGTCAATGACGCTGTGCGATTACACGTAAATCGTGCCGTACCGTCGCAAGTCCATGACGCGAAAGCCAAAGGCATTACCGTACGCCCGAGCGGACCAAAACGGCTTGGGGGTTAGGTGGCGTTTGGGCCGCTGAAAGCTTGGCGAAGCCGTGGTTCGACACGACAGGCCGATCTGTTGCTCCTAAAGGAGGACCGGTTCCGGGCCTTCCTCATACGCCCGCGCTTTTCTCAGCTTTCTCCGGCGTTCGTTTGCCGCGTCGAAAAACCCTTTCAGTTCATCAAAGTCACCACGGATATGTTCCGGCTCGGGAAGTTCGGGGGGCAGGTCTTCTGCTGGATCATGGCCTGAATAGTGGGAACAGCGCTTCATGCCCTCAAAGATTACCGGATAGTCGGATTCAGGATTGATGCAGGCTTCTCCGAGGCGCTGCGTCATGATCTCCGGGCGAAAGCGCTGAACAACCCGATTGAACAGGATATCTTCTACGACGCGCTCCCATGTGTCGCGCATTTGCGTATAGAGGCCGACAACAGGCGAACGAAATTTTTCGTCGGCATGATCGTACCCGGCGTCGATCAATGCCTGAAGGTCCCGATCGATCTCTTGTAGCCGCTCAGGAACGCTTTTCATCTGACGCGGTTTGCGTGAATCGTCAATGATACCAAACTGGTCATTGCCTAAACTGCTCATCCACTCGTTGTGACAGGCAATCCGAGCACGCCGGGTTTCCGTCCGCAGCATGTGGTGAAAAAGTATGTTGTGCGTAAACACAATGACTTGCCGCCCCTTCGCTGCCTCTTCGGCCAGCCGTTCGGCAACGGCCTGCATGCGCGTATGGTCCAGGGAAGAAACGGGATCATCGACAATGATGCCGTGATTGTGACCGAGTTCTCCCAGCTCGGCTAGAAAACAGGCGAGCGCCAGGGCACGTTGCTCCCCTTCGCTCAGCACGTCGCTGTTATTGGCAATGCGCTGCTGCGCGGTCAGGGCGACCTCGACGACGCTCTCGGCGGCATCGCCGCGATCTGCCAGGTTCAGTGGAATATGCGTGAGCCGCAATGTCTTCAACTCGTTATCTAATGCGGTTTTGAGTGCGGGGGTCAGGATTTCGCGGCGCCGATCGGTGATACGGCGGGTGATAGCCGTAAGCCGGCATTCACTGCGGCATGTACCTAGGCGGTGGCGCTCTTCAAGCTTGTTCCGTCGTTCGACAATGATTTCGATTTCTTCGCTCAGACGTTTCTGGTCGGACAGTTCGGCGTGCCGCACCCTGAGCTTGGCGATGGCGTTCTCGTCCCGCTCTACGTCTTCTAATTGGGCTATTTCCTGCTCAAGACGGACGATGTCGTCATCAATGAGCTGCGCCGGGGAAGCGGGTAACGGCTCCAGGGTGTCCAACTCGTCATAGGTGCTCTCCCTCAGGATTCTTTTGACGGTTTCCAGCCTCTCCCCGGCCTTTTCAATAAAGGCAGAGATAACGGTCGCATTTTGCTTTGTGGCATCGCTCAAGTCTGCGTATCCGGCGAGCAGCGTGTCTATTTCACGTTTCCCTCTCAGGGTGAGCGCCAAAACCGTTCCTCGAAGATCCTCGAAGATGCGTGCGGCGGCGGCGCTTTCCTCAGCCGCGCGTCCTGCAATATAGCTGTCGAACGCGGTCATCCGCTGGACGGCTTCCTCGTCCAATTCTTGCTGGCACAGAACGCAAATTCCACCGGTCGCAAGCTGTGGCGGGTCCTTGTCGGTAAAGACCGATGTCGCGAAATCGCGGGCATATATAAGCATCTGCCGCCAAACTTCCGATCCCAGTTCGGGAATCGGCTGATCGCGAAACATGTCTTTTGCTGCCGCTTCGGCGGCCGTCGCCTTCGTTTGCGCGTCCTGCTGTTTGCTGCGGATATCCAGAATCGCGGGATCGCCAACATTATTGACGGCTTTCGAGACTTCTTCTTTGATGGTTTCAAGGGCTTGCTTCGCAGTAGTCCGCAGCCGCATCAAGGCAGCCGGATCATTGCTCAGCGTTTCCGCTACGCGGTCGAGTTCGGCCTGTTTTTCTTCCGTCCATGATCCGAGTGCACGCAACTCCTGTTCGCTTGGAAGCTGGTCGAGAGCGGTCGTTGTAACGAGCTTGGCAATGACCGCGTGAACGGTCGTTCCTTCCGTATAGCCGGTCGGCAAGGGCGTGTTGACAGCGGCATTTGCCGTCGCCTCCCGCTCTCTGAATCCTTGATCGAGGGCGCGGCACCCAAGCCCGAGCTTGTTCAACAGATCGAGTTCGTATGGCAGAAACTCGATCTTCCGCTTCTTGTCCACATAGACTCTGGCACTCGCCGTGTCGAAAACGGAGATACGGGCCAGTTCTGCCGGGGGCTGTGCGTCACCCGCCCAAATCATGTCCTGCTTTGGCTGATCGTCATCTCCGACGCGGAATGCCACTGCGATCTCTGGCGCTTCGCCCTGGTTCTCGTCATAAACATTGCCGCGGAGTTCGCCGGGACTTAATGAACGGCACAACTGCTTTGTGATACGGCAGTACCCGCTCTTTCCGGAAGCATTGGCACCGTAGATAAGTGTGACACCGTTAACGGCGAACCGCAGCGGCGGCTGGTCGCCGGCCAAACGATCAACACGTTGAACTGGGCCAAGTGAGGCGAGTACGGTTTTTGGCTGATTGCTGGCCGCCTCGCTTAGATGCCCTGCTGCAAGGGGGACCGGCGCGGGCACATTCTCAACAGGTAAGCCGGCAGAATTCTCGATCTGAAGCCGCAATTCCAAAAGGTCATTATCTGTGAGGTCGCCCGATTGTGCGAGCCGGCGCAAGGCATCCTGCTGCCATTCGGGCCGATTGGCCGTCCATTCAAGCAATTGCTCAAATGCCATCGGATCGCTCCCCATGTGCGGTGCATAATTCGACGACAAAAATCAGGTTTGGGGTAAAGACTGAAGAACTTTTCACGACTCAATACCCCTCTTTCATAATCACGCCGATACCAGTTCTTCGCTGGTTCCAGGCTGTAACGACAACTGGCGCCCCCCGAGCTCTTCAAACAGTTGCTCCCTGCACGTAAAAATAACCACCTGGACGTTCCGGGCCGCCATATTGAGGATGTCAAACATGCGGCTCATCCGCCGGTCGTCCGAGAACACAAGCGCATCATCGAGAATGACGGTTGCCGGATGACCCTGTTCGACCAGCATTTCTGCAAATGCGAGCCGGATCAGAACGGCAATCTGTTCTTGGGTTCCCATGCTGAGATGATGAAAGGCTTCCTCATAGCCCGCGTCTCTGACCACGCCGACGATGCGCAAATTTTCGTCAATTGTGATTTCCGCGCCCGGAAACAGAAGCTGCAGGTAGGGCCGGACGCGATTGAGCACCGGCGACAGATACCGTTCCTTGGCGTCCTGCTCAGCGGCGCGCAGCGTTGACAGCAAAAGGCTGAGAACCTGCACCTCGCATTCAGACCGGCGCCGTTCTTCCTCGCAAAATTCCAGCTCTCGCGCTTTTTGCTGAATGGCCTCATCAAGGCCGACGCCTTCCAGCGCTTCCACATGCGACCGGAGTCCGGCGATCTTCTCCTTGAGATTGCCGCGCTTTTCGCGCCTGTCCTGGATGGCCTTGTCAAGGCGGGCGATGCGGGCCTCCAACTGCGGAACTGTTTCGTCCGTACGCTGGGCCTCCAGCGTCGCGACGGCGGCCTCCTGTTCAGACAGCTCGGCCTGCGCAGCGTCTATGTTTTTCTGAAGCTGATCGTCAGAAAGCTCATTTTCCGCGCCCGTAAGCTGGCGGCGAAGCGTTTCGAGTCGTTCCGTGCCGTCATCATACCGTGCCTTGACAGTGCCGAGTTCGGTTTGAAGCTGGCCTAAATTGTCCTCCGGACCGCCAAGCGCAGCTCGCGCGCTATTTACAGAGCCGCGCGCCTCGTCGGCCTGCTCAACAGCGTCCCGTAGCGCGGATTCGGCTTCGGCATGCTCCGGCAATTCCTCGATGTCGAGTTCATCCATCTCCCGCGCCAGGATTTTTCGGAGACCATCGATATAGTCGGAAAGCGCCTGCGCTCCCGCATCATGATCGTCTGTGGCTGGGGCATGCAGTTCTGCCTCCTGCCGGGCTAACTCTGCCGCCTGCAATAGCTTTCCGCGCCGGGTGTATTGATTTTCAGCGTCATTCACATTCTTGGCGCCACCCGCCTGCAGCGCCTCCTTCAGCCTGGCTTTCGCGTCGCGCTGTTGATTGAGTAACTTGTTTCGATCCTGAATGACCGGCTCGATTGTAATCCGTCCACGGTCGGGAATCGCGATCGTCATCGGCTCAATGGCCTGCACCGAACGCTGCCCGGCCGGCAGCGCCCGGCCGTCGATTTCGATGCCCGACATTTCGTCCGGGCTCATATCGAAAGCGATCCGGGTGGCGGCGGCGCTCAGGCGGCTTTCGATTGTTCCAAGCCCTTTCGCCGCGCTACGGATCGCCTCTATGACATCGTCCGTAACCAGAATTGCGGCCGCGCTCTGCTGGGCTTCGCGCTGCCGCTTTTCGGCCGCCTGCGCTTTGGCGAGGCGGCTCTCCAGCTCACGAATCCGGACGTGCCTATCCACGGCATCCATCGTACGGCGCTGTCGTGAAACGACTTCATCAGCCGCAGTGACCGCGGCCTCGGCTTCACGCACTCCGGTCCGCGATGTCTCCAGTTGCGCACGGGCGTCCTTTTCCTGCCGGCGCACATCTTCCAGCCGCTGACGGGCCCGATCAACGGCCTCTTCTTCAGCGGCAATAGTGTCCTTCAGGCCGGCACGTTCCGTTTGCACCTTTTCGGCCTGTTCAAGATTACGCTTCTTCAGTTCCAGGTCACTGGCCGCCGCTGCAATGCGCCCTTCCAGCTCGGCGAGCTGCCCGTGCCTCTTGCGCGCTTTGGCAAGTTCGGTCTGATCGACCTGATCGCGGTCACCGGTCAACAGGCGCGTCAGCGTTTCCTGCGCTTCTTCAAGGTCATCAAGCGTTTTGGCCAGGTCCTGCCGGCGAGTGCTTAAGCCGTCAAGTTCGCTTTGAAGCGTTTCGGCGTTCTCGATTAGGTCCCTATACGCACCACGCGGGCGGCCGTTGCCCGCAGTGACCAGTTCGCCAAGCTGCTTCTCGATTGCCTGCGGCAAGGCCCGTCCGCGCCGGCCGCCGAGGACGGTGCCGACTTCCGCTTCAAGGGCGCTGTGCAGGTTCGATCGCGCACTTTCGGGAAGATCAAGCGCACCGAAGGACTGCCCCTGCTGGACCCACAGGACATTCCACATGCCGAGCGTTTCCGCCTTTGCACCCGTCTTGCCGGCTTCGTCAAAACCAAGGAGACTGCGCAGCATTTCCTCGGCGGCATCGCCTTCAAGCGTGCGCCCGTCCGGACATGACAGGCGGGCATAGGGCTTTTTCACAAACCGCTTCGTTACCCGGTACACGCCGTCATCCAGCTCAAATGCCAGTTCGACAACCGGCCCGGCCTGGTTGCGGTCATTCTGCAAAGCGACGATCGGTTGGGCCTTTGAGCTGTATTTCTCAAAGAGCGCCGCGCGCAACGCATCAAGCAAGGTCGATTTACCCATTTCATTAGGGCCGACCACGACATTCAAGTCGTCCTCGATATCGTCAAGCCGCGTCGGCACCGTGAATTTCTTGAACTGGTTGAGAGCAAGGGAGCGCAGTTTCATCGCTGCCCCGCATCAAGCTTCATGTGCTCGATATAGAGCCGTTGCAGCGCTTCGGCGGCGATGCCGCGCTCGGCGTCGTCACCCTCTTCGGTCAATCGCTGGAGTTCGTCGGCGGCGGCGCGGACAAATCCACCCCGATCAATCTGATCAAGGTCCTCGGGTGTGGGACGCGGGAACAGGCGGCGGTCATCAACACGCATAAAGCAGAACGCCGCCGAGACACCGTCAACGATTTGCTCCTGGAAATACCGGCGATCCTCAAGGGACAACGCGCCCTCAACCGCCAGATGGATCAGCACGCGGTCAAGGTCGCCATCGACGCCCCGCAGCTTTTCAGCAAGATGGTCGATATCGGCCCTACTGCCGATCTGCTCCGCGAGGCGCTCCCACGTATAGTGGCCGGTCGCCAGCGGGGTCACCTTCGGCGCCGTTCCCGGTCCCTCTATTTCAATAAGAAGGGCCTGACCGCCGTCGATCACATCAAAGGCGTCCGATTCCGGCGTGCCGCTGTACCAACAGCGGTCATTGATTTTCTTCTGCCCGTGCCAGTCGCCAAGGGCGAGATAAGACAGGCCGGCCCGCGCGGGGCGGTCCGGGGCGATATAGTTGGGCACATCCTTGTCGTCAGACCCGAAGCCGGTGATGGTGCCGTGGGCAAGCCCTACGCGCACCAACTCGTCAGACAGGTCCGCGTCATCCATATAAGCGGTTGGGTCTTCCAGCATGCGCCGATGGTGCAGTGGCGCCGGTAAAAGCGCGAACGAGTCATCCCCAAAGATTGCAGGCTCCGGCGCGGCATGAATATGCACATTGCCGGGCAGGCCCTTGCGCCGGAGCTGGTCCCAAAGCCCGTTCGGACGGTAATGATCGTGATTGCCCGGCATCAGGTGCCAGTGCACGCCGTCAAAATTGCGCATGCGTTCAAGGGGCTGGTTGAGCGAACGCGGCGACAAGGCTTCCATGTCATAGACATCGCCGGCGACGAGTACGTGCTGCGCGCCCTTCTCCGCAGCCAGTTCGCCAAGGCGCGTGATCGCCCGCAAACGCGCGTCCTGAAGCAGTCCCATCGTCACGTTATCGACAAAGCGGAACACCTTCCCGATTTGCCAGTCCGACGTATGTATGAGGCGCAGCGTCATTCCGTCTTATTCATCCTTGTACTGGCGGAAATTCGCGACAAGGTCGGCGAAGGATTTGGGGCTGTAGCTCGTGAAACCCTCTTCGTCCACGAAGACGAAGTCATAGTTCACGTCCGACTGCACCCGGTTGATATCCTCACACCATTGCCTGAGGCGCGCGGTCTTCAAAGGCACGTCGAGATCTTCCTGACCCTTGGTTTCGACAATGACGATGTTTTTGTCATCGAGCTTGACGAGAAAGTCGGGATAGTAATTCGAGATATTGCCGTCAGCGTTTACGTAGTCGAGTTTGAAGTGGACCGCGAGATAGTTCTTCGCGTAGGACACCACGTCGGGGCAGTTTTCCAGGAAGCTCGCGAACTGAAGCTCAAGATGGCTGTCGCCTATGACACGGTTGAACACGCTCTTTTTCGGAATGAGATAGCCCTGGTCCTTCACGACGAAAGGCCGCGTCTGGCGCAGCTTGATCGTGTCACGGATTTCGGCATCGCCCTTGTCCCGCACGGTCAGGGCGTTGATGGTCTTCTTGAAGGTTTCGATCAGTGTTTTGGTCGCTGCAAGTTCCGACAGATTGCGCAGCGTGTTGGGATGTTCAAGATCGACGGCCTGGTCGAATAATTCCGACTGCACGAACGTCTTGATCTTACCGAACAGTACGTCATAGCCACTGACCAGCCGCAGTTCCTTCATTACGGTCTGGGCAAAATAGCCAAGGACACTCCGGTAGTCGGCTGCGCCCGCCGTATCGAGGATCGTTGTGTGGGTGACCTCGCCGGTGGTGATGTCCTTGAAGACGATCTCCCGCTGCTCTTCCTCACTGAATTGCCGGTAGGGCACTCGCTCGTGCCCCATGGCGCTGATATCCAAATCGGCAAGATTCTTGTATTCACGGTAAATGCGGGGCGTAAGCACCGGTATCTCGATGTCCAGCGCGTCGAGGTCCTTCTTGTCGTTCTCGCTGTCGATCTCGACGACAAGCGGTGTCTTTGGCTTTGTCCCTTCACCCATCGCAGTGCGTTCAAGTTCCACGCCCTCGGCCTGGATAGATTCCACAAAATCCATGAACGCGTCCGTGCCGACGACGCTGACATATTCTTCCAGTCCGCCGGGATACATCTTGCGCAGACCGCGACCGAGAGTCTGTTCGGGCAGGATATTGCTCTTGGCTGAATAGGCACGCAGGCCGACAATGGTGGTGACGTTGCGCACGTCCCAGCCTTCCTTGAGCATAAGCACCGAGACGATCGCCTTGTAGGGGCTGTCGGGTTCGTCGATCCTGTTGGACTGCTCGCGCAGCTTATCCAGCTCTTCCTTCGCCTTGCCGGTCTGCGCCTCGGAAATCTCACCGTTGTTCTTGGTGTGGATGACCAGAACAGCGTCCTTCAGATCAGGATAGCCGCCTTCCAGATACTCGGCCACGTCGTCGCAGTTCTTGGTGTCGTCGGTCATCACGAACAGGATGGCTTTCTTGCCCAGCTTCTCATGCTCGGCATACGCCTTGCGCCACTCGATCACACCAAGATCGATATAGTCGGCGTACTTCTCGGTATATTTGGCGCTCTGCCGTTCGGACAATTTGGCCCGGCTGGCGGCGTCCGGCAGGACCGGGTGCTTGACCACATTCTGCGAGATCGCCTCGACCAGCGGATAGTCGGACACGGTCTGTACGAAGATGGCACCATTGTTATGCTTGGGCGTAGCCGTAACATCGACTTGCAGCGCAAGCGCCCCGCCCTTCTGCAAGAGCCTGTTGTGGATGTCCTCAATGGATTTGAACCAGGCCAGCTTCGAGTCATGGATGTGATGCGCCTCGTCGTTGAGCACCATCAGCTCGTCTATGTCGCGCACGATCATGCCAAGGTCCACGCTCGAATCCGTGGTCGCTCCCGTCGGACGCTTGCCGAAGAAATAATCCATTGTGTTCTCATCGTCAGGCGACGGCGGGATATCGTCGCCTGAATAGACGCGGTGGATATTGGTCAGGAATATGTTGCCGGTGGGCTGGGTGACGCGCACCTCATCCTGCTTGTGCAGGGTGAGCTGAAAATCATCCCGCCAGTTCTGCCCGTCAAAACCGTTGTCGGGCAAAACCGGATCGTCGAAGAAGATGCGCAACCCTTGAAAATCGTGATAGATGCGATCCAGCACGATGATGTTGGGGGCGATCACAAGGAAATTGCGCGAGAGCCTGGACTCCGGCTCATAGAGCTTGTGAAAGAAACTCCATGCCAGCGCGAGGCTCATCACCTTGGTTTTGCCGGTGCCGGTCGCCATCTTGAGGACAAAACGCCGCCACGTCTCATCGAACATGCCCGCCGACACTGCGCCGGAGCTGTCGAAGCGCATGAGGTCGAATTTGTCCTTCACGCCGACAACGTCATAAAGATAGATAATCGTCTCCAGCGCTTCGCGCTGTGCGAAGAAATACTGGAACTCGGCCATCGTGCCGTCGGTCTGCGGCAGCAGGTGCGGCTCCTTGAACCTGTCAACGGCGGAGCAAAACCAGGCCATTGGGCGGCGCAAAAGTAGGCCACTTGGCGGCGCATTCGGGGAACGTCGGGAGGGCGTAGCCCGACCAGAGTTTCCCGAATGCGGCGTCGGCGTTCTTATGGGGTGACGGCGTCGGTTTTTCGGGCCCTGCTTTGCGCGAGGCGATAGCTGTCGCCATTCATCTCGAGGATGCTGACGTGGTGGGTCAGGCGGTCAAGGAGCGCGCCTGTGAGGCGCTCGGACCCGAAGGTTTCGGTCCATTCGTCGAAGGGCAGATTGCTGGTGATCAGCGTCGATCCGCGTTCGTAACGCTGGGAGACCAGTTCGAACAGCAGCTCCGCTCCGGTCTTTGACAGCGGCACAAAGCCCAACTCGTCGATGATGAGCAGCTTGTAGCCGGCCATCTGCTTCTGGAAGCGCAGTAAGCGGCGTTCGTCGCGCGCCTCCATCATCTCGCTGACGAGCGCGGCGGCCGTGGTGAAGCCCACGGACAATCCCTTCTGGCAGGCCGCCAGCCCGAGACCGATCGCAACATGGGTCTTGCCCGTGCCGCTGGGCCCGAGCGCGATGACGTTCTCGCGCCTTTCGATCCATTCGCAGCGCGCCAGTTCCAGCACCAGCATCTTGTTGAGCTTCGGGATGGCGGCGAAGTCGAAGCTGTCGAGGCTCTTGGCGGCCGGGAACTTCGCAGCCTTGATGCGGCGCTCGACCATCCTGCGTTCCCGGTCGATCAGTTCCAGCTCGACCAGCCTGGCAAGATAGCGAACATGATCCACGCCCTCGACCGCGCATTGCCGGGCAAGCTTCTGGTGCTCGCGCAGGAAGGTCGGCAGCTTCAAGGTCTTGAGGTGATGAGCGAGCAGGAGTTCGGGAGCATCGCTGCTCATGCCGGTTCCTCCTCACGGTCCAGCAGGCGCATATAGGCCTTGGCCGACGTCTTCTCGACAGTGGCTCTGGGCAGATAGGGATAGATGTCGAGGTCCAGCCTGGGCGGCCTGCGCTCGGCCCGGCACAGGACGAGGTGCTTCACGGCATCGAAGCTGATGGCGCCCAGATGCAGCGCCTGCTTCACGGCTGCGTGCAGGTCGGCCAGATCGAAGCTTTCCATCAGGCGCAGCACCTGCACATAGGCGCGCCGGCCCTGTTTGCCCATCCGCGCCTCCATGAGACGGCGCAGTGTCGTGAACGCCTCCGGCAGTTCCCAGCCCTGCAAGGGGGCCGCCTGGTCGAGCGCGTTGATCTTCTGCTCGATCAGCGGCAGGTAATGCAGCGGATCGAAGACAACCTCTTCGCGCGCATAGCTGCGCGGATGGCGGGCAATGATCTCCCCGCCGCAGCCGATCACCACCGCGTCGACATAGCCACGGATCCAGACGTCCTGGTGGCCGAAGGCGACCGGAACGGAGTAGTCGTTGGTTCTGTAGCGCACCAGCGCCTGCGAAGTGACCCGACCGCTGGCCTGGTCGCAGGCCTCGAAGGGCGATGCCGGCAGCGGGCGCATCGCCGCCAGATCGCGCAGCAAGCGTTCGCCGATCGTCTCGCTCTCGCCGCGCAGCCGGTCACCCTGGCGCTTGCGGCACTGCTCCTCGAGCCACAGGTTGAACGCGTCCCACGATGCAAAGCGCGGGATCGGCACCATGAAGTTGCGCCGCGCATAGCCGACCAGTCCTTCGACGCTGCCCTTGTCATTGCCCTTGCCGGGCCGGCCATAGCGGTCCCGGATCAGGTAGTGGGACAGAAAGCCGCTGAACAGCGCCGCCCGCTTGCGCGTGCCGTCGGGCAGAATCTTCGCCACCAGGCAGCGGTCGTTGTCGTAGACGATCGACTGCGGCACAGCCCCGAAGAAGGCGAAGGCATGGATATGGCCGTCCACCCACGCTTCGGCCACCGCCGCAGGATAGGCGTGAACATAGCACGCATCGCTGTGCGGCAGATCGAGCACGAAGAAGTGCGCCTTCTGCTCCACGCCGCCGATCACCACAGTCGCCTCGCCGAAATCGGCCTGCGCATGGCCTGGCGGATGCGCCAGCGGCACGAACATCTCCTGGCCGCGCCGCGCCCGGTCGCGCATGTAGTCCTTGATGATCGTGTAGCCGCCGGTAAACCCATGTTCGTCACGAAGGCGATCAAAAACGCGCTTGGCCGTATGACGCTGCTTGCGCGGGACCGCACGGTCCGCCTCAAGCCACTGATCGATGATCGGGATGAACGCGTCCAGCTTCGGGCGTCGCACCGGAGCCTGCCGCCGATAGCCGGGCGGAACCGAATACGCCATCATCTTGCGAACCGTGTCGCGCGATATGCCAAAATGCCTTGCTGCCTCGCGTTGGCTCATGCCCCTGTCGCAAGCCACGCGAACCTTCAGATATAATTCCACGGTGTAGATCCCTCGTCCCTCCCTGCGCCACGCAGAAAAGGGAAAAGTGGACGACTTTTACGCCGCCCGCAGCGGGACTATCCCGCCGCTACCGTGGTCGACTTTCTCACCGCCGTTCTCATACGAAGCGAACTGGCCTGCAGGGCAGCAGACGATTTGTGTCCCTTCGCCGGCCAAGAGATTGAGCGCACGGTGTCGCCACTGTCTCCTTGAACGATCCCCGAGAGCCGACCGCTCCAAACGGCCTCTTCAATGGGCTGATCTGGCCGAAGACCGGCTGCGCCTCGATCGCCTATGGCGCAATGGCGCCCGTCNNGTTTCTTCCCCTGCCGGCTNCGCCGNCATTCCTCGCGAGNCAAGAANCCCGCCGGATCGCCATCCTNCGCTGACGCTGCGGTCGCANGCGATGCGCCGTCGATCGCCTCCGGCCTGCCGATCGCCATCGAGGCCGCATGGTGCGGGCTCGAACTCAAGATCAAGGAGACTGATTCATGGCGACCATCGGCACCTTCAAGAAGTCCGGCAACGAATACACCGGCGAAATCGTCACCCTCAACGTCCAGGCCAAGAACGTTCGCATCGTCCCGGAGACCAACCAGACCAGCGAGAACGCTCCCAGCCACCGGGTCCTGGTCGGCCGCGCCGAAATCGGGGCCGCCTGGTCCAAGCAGTCGAACGAGGGCCGCGATTATCTCGGCCTCAAGCTCGACGATCCGAGCTTCACCGCCCCGATCTACGCCAACCTCTTCAACGACGAGGACGGCGACGGCTACAGCCTCATCTGGTCCCGCCCCAGCCGCCGCAATGGCGACTGAACCCGCGCGAGTCCCGCCCGGCAACACCGGGCGGGGCCAACGCCGCCGAGAACGACTAGAATAGATCGGGTATTTGGCATGCTATTTCTGGCTGCCTTTGAACGGACGGACCTTGTAAGAGGGCCGGCGATTTCGCGAAACTTCTGCCGCTGCGCCTCTGGATCGCTTGAGGATGGCTTCCGCGACACAGTCGTCGGCACGATTCTGCAGGATAAGTACCTCCACTTGGGCCAAAGCGGAGTGCGGTTTCGGTCTTCAAGGCGGTCTACATCGAAAAGCGCGATGCGCCGGGTCGGCGGATCGAGCAACGTGCCGCTCGGCTTCTTCTCCCTGACCGAGAACCTGATTATGATTGCCATGACGATCTGGATCGCTCTGCCTAGGGTAGCTCGCCGGTCAAGGCGAGAGTCAGTTCGCCTGCGACACGTTCTCCTGGTAGGCCCGTTCGCGTTCCGGCCATGTGCTCTTGATGAAGTCGAGAACGGCGCGGATCTCCGCGTCGCTCAACACGTCTGCGAAGCCGGGCATGTCACTCTCGTATCCGCCACCGACGATGGCGGCGGTACCCTCCTTGACGATGCGGAACAGGACCTCGTCGGGATGGTGCCACGTATGGCCGGTCTCGTCATGCGGCGGTGCGGGCGATCGGCCGGAGGGAAGCTGTGTACGCCAGTCGGGCTGGCCCTCCAGATCAGCGCCGTGGCAGGCGGCGCACTGATCTGCATAGATCTGCCGTCCTTGCGCGATGACCTCTGCCGACGCGACGGAGTTGGATGCGGTACCGGCATGAAGCCAGCCGGTAAAGATCGCAAGGATCACGCCTCCGACAACCAGGCCGATCCCGGCAGTATTTCGGAGAGTTTTTCCCAAGACGTCTATCCCCGATCACTGCGAAATATCAGTCGCGTCCCGCCGAGACCACGTTGTGCCAGCGGTGAGGCGCGCCACGGCAATAGACATTCTCGTGAGCAATGCCTATCTTTGAATGATGATCGCCCGTCTCGTCACCATGCTAGCCATACTTGCGATCACCGTGGTGACAACGGTGGCCCCTGTGCATGCGGCGCGCATGAACATGAAATTCAGTCCGGAGCACGCGATCCATGTCGGCGAGATGATGCACTCTCCCGGCCTTGCCCAGCCGGTTTGTGAAGGTGAACAGCACTGTGGATCGGCCGATGCCGGGATGTGCGAGTTCGTCTGCGCGGGTCTTTCGGCCTTCCTGACATCGCCAGTCGGAGAAGCTGGACACGCCTACGGTCCCGTCAGCCATGACTTCCCGTTCGAGGCAAGCCACGTCGGCCATCCACCAGGACTGAACGAACGACCTCCCAAGTTCCGTCTCCTCTGATCGCGCCGGGGCCGACGCCCGCGGCGTCCCATCGGCATTGATGAACGGGACGGATGTCCCGAGGAGACGACCATGAACACCCTGTCGCGACGCGGCTTTCTCGCCGCAAGTGCTGCCGCCATTGGTGCGGCACATATGCCCCGTCTTGCCTTCGCGCAGACCGTGGCCCCAATCAGCCTCTCCGCTGCAACCCGGACGCTCGACATTAACGGGCGCGCGGCCACGGTCTTCGGTCTTGCCGGTCCCGGCGGTCAGGGGCTTGTCCTCGACCCCGGCCAGAAGTTCCGTGTCGATCTGACCAACGATCTCGACGTGGGCACGATAATCCACTGGCACGGCCAGATTCCGCCAAATGCTCAGGATGGTGTGCCCGACATGCCGATGCCGCTACTCGCGGCGGGCGAGACTCGATCCTATGATTTCGAGGCGCGGCCGGGCACACACTGGATGCACAGCCACGTACCTACCCAGGAAATGCAGCTGCTGGCCGCGCCGCTGATCGTGCGCTCGCAAGAGGATATCGTCGCCGACCGGCAAGAGGTCGTGATGTTCCTGCATGACTTCTCCTTCAGGGCCCCCGAGGAAGTGCTGGCGGAGATTAGCGGGGGTCATGTCGGCGATGGCGCCGGTCCCTCTGCGCTGCCCGATCAAGGTGCGCCCATGGAAGGCATGGGGGCGATGCAGGGCATGAATCATGGTGCCATGGGGCACGGCGCCATGGGCGGCATGCCGATGGGCAACATGTCCGGTATGGGCGGGATGATGGGCGGCATGGCCATGGACCTGAACGATTACGACTGGGACGCCTATCTCGCCAACGACCGGACCCTTTCGGACCCCGAGGTGGTGCAGGTCGAGCATGGCGGGGGCATCCTGCTTCGGGTCATCAATGCCGCCGCGGCGACAGCGTTCTGGATCGAAACCGGTGGAGTAGAGGCGCGACTGGTCGCGGTGGACGGGCACGCCGTCCAGCCTGTCCCGGGCACGCGGTTCGGGCTGGCGATGGGCCAGCGGCTGGACATCGAGATCGACCTGCCGAACGAAGGTGGCGCCTGGCCGATCCTCGCCCTGCGCGAAGGCGCGCGGGAGCGCACCGGCCTGATCCTTGCCTCGCGGGGTGCCGAGGTCCGGCGCCTGGATGCCGTGGCGGAGTCCGAAGCACCCGCTTTCGACGCCGGTCTTGCGCAGGAGGCACGCCTCATTGCGCTGGATGCCTTGCCGGATCGACCTGTGGAACGCAGCCATGTTCTGATGCTTGGCGGCTCGATGCAGCCCTATGTCTGGACGATCAATGGGGCGATCTGGGGCCAGCACCAGCCGATCATCGCGCGCAGCGGCGAGCGGGTCGTTCTGTCGTTCCACAACATGTCGATGATGGCCCACCCGATGCATCTGCACGGGCATGTGTTCCAGGTCGTCGGCCTGAACGGGCGCCGCGTCGCCGGGGCCCTGCGCGACACGGTTCACGTGCCGCCGATGGCGATGGTCGATGTCGCCCTCGACGCCGGCGAGGCTGCGCGCTGGATGCTGCATTGCCATCACATGCCGCACCTTGCGACCGGCATGATGACCGAGTTCGCGGTCACGGCATCAGCCTGACCCAGGTGGGGCGTCCGGACAGGGCGCCCCGACGTGCCGGAACCGACCCCAGCTGTCCTGCCCCATGTTGTCGTGAGGGCCGATCAAAAGGCGTACCCTACGGGTGAAAATCAGGAGGATGAGATGATGAACTGGAACGACATGGGCTCCGGAATGGGTTTCGGAATGGGATTTGGCTGGCTCTTCGGCCTGCTGATCCTTGCACTGGTGGTTTTGGCGATAGCAGCGCTGGTCAAATATCTTCGGAAATAGAAGAAAGGACTTCTCAATGGCTTACACAATCAATCGCATGATCCCGGACACCGGCATCGACGATGTCGATGAGCGCGCGCGAGCAGCTCTGGCGGACCATGGCTTCGGTGTCCTGACCGAAATCGACGTCAAGGCGACGATGAAGAAGAAGCTCGATGTCGAGATGCCTGCCTATCGCATCCTCGGCGTCTGCAATCCGAAGATGGCGCATCAGGCCATCGGGATCGAGCCGCGTGTGGGCGCGATGCTGCCCTGCAACGTGATCCTGCGCGAAGTCGAGGGCGGCGTGGAGGTCAGCGCCATCGACCCGGTGGCATCGATGCAGGCGATCGACAACGCCGAACTGGCGGCGGTCGCCGGTGAGGTGCGCGACCTTCTGGCGAAGGCCGTCGCGGCCGTCTGAGATGGGCCTGCGCGCAATCATTCTCGTGGCGATGGCGATCCTCGGGATCGCCATGCTCGGTATCTGGCAGTTCGCGCCTGCAGTATTCGCCGATCTGCACGGCCTGATGGACGGCGAGCGCCTGGACATGCTTGTCGCGCGCGCGGGTCTCTGGGGGCCGATCCTTGTCGTCGCGCTCATGACCCTGGCGGTCGTCGCCAGCCCAATCCCGAGCGCGCCCATCGCGTTGGCCGCCGGGGCGGCCTACGGGCATCTATGGGGGACGGTGCAGGTCGTGATCGGCGCGGAACTCGGTGCGCTGATCGCGTTCGGCCTCGCGCGGGTTCTGGGGCATGATGTCCTGCGGCGCGTATTCGGTGACCGTGTCGATGGCGGGCTGCTCGGATCGCAGACCGCGTTGACCGCGACGGTGTTCGCCAGTCGCCTGATGCCCTTCGTGTCCTTCGACATGATCAGCTACGCCGCCGGGCTCAGCCGCCTGCACGCGTGGCGGTTCGCCCTCGCGACACTGGCCGGCATTGTCCCGGCAAGCTTCCTGCTCGCCCATTTCGGAGGGGAAGCGGTGAGCGGAGACCTCGGCCGGGCGACTTGGGCAGTTCTCGGCCTCGGCCTTGTGACGGGCTTGCCGCTGCTCTGGGTGGCGATGAGGAAAAGGCCGGAAAAGGAAAATCCATGACGAAAAGCGATTACGAGAGGAACAGCATTACCCTTCCTGGCGCGGTGGCCATGGGAACGGGTGTGATGATCGGCGCGGGCATCTTCGCCTTGACCGGACAGATCGCCGAGCTTGCCGGACCGCTCTTCCCGCTCTCATTCGTCGTGGGCGCCATCGTGACCGCCTTCAGCGCCTATACCTACATCAAGATGTCGAACGCCTATCCCTCTGCCGGCGGCATCGGGATGATCCTGAAGAAGGCCTACGGACCGACGACGGTCGCGGCGGGCGCCGCCCTACTGATGGCGCTGTCGATGGTCATCAACGAAAGCCTCGTCGCGCGTACCTTCGGCACCTACACGCTGCGGGCGTTCGGCAGCGATCCGGACAGCGTGCTGGTGCCAATCCTCGGCGTCGGGCTGATCGTCCTCGCCTGGCTCGTGAACGTCTCGGGCAGCCGGTCGGTCGGGCTGTTCTCCATCGTTATGGCTGTTCTCAAGGTGGGCGGCATCGCGCTGTTCGGGGCGGCCGGTCTGTGGGCCAGCGGCATCTCGTTCGAGGCGTCGGCCGGAGATTCTAGCGCAAGCGGGTTCGTCGCGTCGCTCGCGCTGTCCATCCTCGCCTTCAAGGGGTTCACGACCATCACCAACAGCGGCGCCGAGGTCACCGACCCGCACCGCAATGTGGGCCGGGCCATCGTCCTCGCCATCGCCATCTGCGTCGTCGTCTATCTGCTGGTCGCCTTCGCCGTCGGCTCCAGCCTGCCGCTCGACCGCATCGTGGCGGCGAAGGACTATGCGCTGGCTGAAGCGGCCCAGCCCGCCCTCGGGCAGACCGGCTTCTACCTGACGGTGGCGCTGGCGCTGGTGGCCACTGCCTCGGGTCTGATCGCCAGCGTGTTCGCAGTCTCGCGGATGCTGGCGATGCTGACGGACATGAAGATGATCCCACACAGCCATTTCGGGATGCCAGGCACGATCAAGGACCACACGCTGGTCTATACCGTCGTGATTGCGGGCTTCCTGACGATCTTCTTCGATCTCAGCCGCATCGCCTCGCTCGGAGCTTTCTTCTACCTCGTGATGGACATCATCATTCACTGGGGGGTCTACAGGCATCTCCGCCACGACATCGGGGCGCGGGGCTGGGTCCTGTTGACGGCGATTACGCTCGACGCTGTGGTTCTGAGCGCATTCGCCGCCATGAAGTGGCGGTCCGATCCGCTGATCGTCGTTCTTGCCCTCATCGGCATGGCGCTGGTGTTCCTTTTCGTGGGGGTGTTCCTGGCGCACAATCCGGTCCGGGAAGGCGCTCACGACCATCACTAAAATGGGCTTGAGCTTCCAACGAGTGGAAGCAGCAAGCTGAAACGAGAGACCGAAAGGCTGGCAGACCATGGAGCACGATCATCATCACGGGGCGCCTGACATCCCGGCGGGGACGGAGACGACGAAGGATCCGGTCTGCGGGATGACGGTCGCGGTCAAGCCGGACGGACGTCACGCCGAGTTCCAGGGCGAGACCTTCCATTTCTGCTCGGAGAAGTGCCAGACGAAGTTCAAGGCGGATCCGTGGTTCTATGCTTCCGGCCGCGCCGCCGGACAGAAGAAGGCTGTTCCGGCCAACGTCCAGTACACCTGTCCGATGCATCCCGAGATCGTTCGCGATGCGCCGGGTTCCTGCCCGATCTGCGGCATGGCGCTCGAGCCGATGGTGCCCTCGGACGAGCCCAGCGAGGAATTGACCGACTTCACCCGCCGAATGTGGATCTCGGCTGCCGCGGCGGTGCCGCTCATCATCCTGACGATGGGCGAACTGGTGGCGCTGCCGGTGCGCGACTGGATCGGGCACCAGACGGCCAGCTATCTGGAATTCGTGCTGGCCACGCCGATCATCCTCTGGGCGGCGCTGCCATTCTTCCGGCGCGGCTGGGATTCGATCGTGAACCGCAGTCCAAACATGTGGACCCTGATCAGCATCGGCGTTGCGGCGGCCTACCTTTACTCGATCGTCGCCACCTTCCTGCCGGGCGTGTTTCCGGAACAGTACCGGATGGGCCATGGCGTCGGCACCTACTTCGAGGCGGCGGTCGTGATCGTGGCGCTGGTCTTCGTGGGCCAGGTTCTCGAGCTGCGCGCCCGCGAGCGCACCGGCGACGCGATCCGCGCGCTTCTGGACCTCGCGCCGAAGACTGCGCGACGGATCCTGCCGGACGGCACCGAATACGACGCGCCGCTCGAGAACATCATGGAGGGCGATCGGCTTCGCGTGCGCCCGGGCGATGCCGTCCCTGTCGACGGCACCGTGATCGAGGGCCGCTCATCGCTCGATGAAAGCATGCTGACCGGCGAGTCTATGCCGGTCGAAAAAGGCCCGGGCGATGCAGTGACCGGCGCCACGATCAACAAGAACGGCTCCCTCGTGATCGAGGCCGGCAAAGTCGGGTCCGATACCGTGCTGGCGCAGATCGTGGCGATGGTGTCGAACGCGCGCCGGTCCCGCGCACCTATCCAGGGTTTGGCCGACCGGGTGTCGGCGGTGTTCGTGCCGACTGTGGTGGCCATCGCCATTGTCGCTTTCGTCGTCTGGCTGACCGTTGGCCCCGAGCCCGCGCTTGTCTTCGCCATCGCGTCTGCTGTGTCGGTGTTGATCATCGCCTGCCCCTGTGCGCTCGGGCTGGCTACGCCGATCTCGATCACCACGGCAGCGGGGCGCGGCGCACAAGCGGGTGTGCTGATCAAGGACGCCGAGGCGCTGGAACGCATGGCGGGGGTCGACACGCTGATCGTGGACAAGACCGGCACACTGACCATGGGCAAGCCGAAACTGACGGATACGGTCGCGCTTGGAGATCTGACCGAGACGGATCTGCTGTCGCTGGCCGCAGCTCTGGAGCGCGGCTCTGAACACCCGCTCGCCGAGGCGATCGTCGAGGGCGCCGAGGCGCAGGGTGCGCCGCGTCAAGAGGCCAAGGACTTCGAAGCAGTCACAGGCAAGGGCGTGCACGGCAGGGTTGGCGGCCGTGCCGTGGCGCTCGGCAATACGGCAATGATGAAGGAGATGGGGCTCGACTCCACGCAGGCCGAGGCAGAGGCCGACATCCTGCGGGCCGAGGGCAAGACGGCGATGTTCATCGCGCTCGATGGCGCGCTCGTCGGCATCGTGGCGGTCGCCGACCCGATAAAGGACTCGACGGCTCAGGCTATCCGCGAACTGCACGCGCAGGGGCTACGGGTGATCATGGCCACGGGCGACAATGAACGCACGGCGCAGGCGGTGGCGGGCAAGCTCGGCATCGACGAAGTGCGGGCGGGCATCCTGCCCGAGGCCAAGAAGGACCTGATCGACCAGTTGCGCCGCGACGGCCACAAGATCGCCATGGCGGGCGACGGGGTGAACGACGCGCCCGCGCTAGCCGCCGCCGATGTCGGCATCGCCATGGGCACCGGGGCCGATGTTGCGATGGAAAGCGCAGGCATCACCCTGCTGGGCGGTGACCTGATGGGCATCGTCCGCGCTCGGAAACTGGCCCGCGCCACCCTGCGCAACATCAAGCAGAACCTTTTCTTCGCCTTCGCCTACAACGCGCTTGGCGTCCCCATCGCGGCCGGGCTGCTCTACCCCGTTACCGGCCTTCTGCTTTCGCCGATGATCGCGGCGGCGGCGATGAGCCTGTCCTCCGTCTCGGTGATCACCAACGCCTTGCGGCTCAGACGGGTCGATCTCTGACTTGCCACACACATGCAATCTCGAAAGGAAAATCAGATGATCCAAGACAGTTTTTCCCGCCGCACGCTCCTGATCGGCGGAGCGGCAATGCTGGCTGCATCGCCCTTGGCGGCGCTGGCGCAAGGCGCCGGACCGGCAATCCATGTGATGAAGGATCCGAATTGTGGCTGCTGCTCGGCCTGGATCGAGATCCTGGAAAGTGATGGTTTCGCGGTCACGACCGAGCAGAGTGCCGGGACCGCGCTCATGCGCTACAAGCTGGACAGTGGCATCCCGCAGGAGATGGCCTCCTGCCATACTGCGCGGGTCGAGGGCTACATGATCGAGGGTCACGTCCCTGTGGCCGACATTCGCCGCCTGCTGGGCGAGCGCCCTGACGCAGTGGGCCTCGCGGTGCCCGGTATGCCCTATGGATCGCCCGGCATGGGGCCCGAGAACGAGCGCGAGGCCTACGACGTGTTCCTGATCCGTCGGAATGGCAGCACGGACGTCTTCTCCCACTACGCCGCCGCTTGAGTCCTGGGTCCGCCGGCTGGCCAGCGAAGGTTGCACAACGGCACAATGTCGTCGTTGTGCAACGAAGAACGACTGAAAGAGTCAACAATCCTGCGAAGTTGATCGCAACGGACGGATCTCGGGGCGCCGAGGCCACAAGAAGGCGATCACCGCGTTGGCGCGCAAAATCGCCGTGATCCTCCATCGCATGTGGATCGACGAAACGGACTTCGACTGGGTTCAATTCAGGTCGAGGCACCTCCCCGCAAGGGGACGGGGAACGGCGAGCGCGCATATACGACTTGACCGCCGAGGCCGAGGCCGAGGTGATGTCGCAAGTTAAATTGTCCCGCCGCTTCCGCTGATCCCATCCTGTGGCGGTCTTGTGCCGACACGAAGAGAAGCTGATCCTCGCGGGTGTGCCGCTCAAACCTTGTCGCCGGGCTCGACCAGATCGACGTGGCTGACGCCGAGGGCTTGGGCCAGTTCGTATAACGTGATCACAGTCGGATTCCTACGGCCGCGTTCCAGGCTGCTCAGGTACTGCTGGCTGAAACCGGAACGTGCTTCGACATCTTCCTGGGTCAGGCCTTTCTCCCGACGCAGGCGGGCGAAGTTCCGGCCGACCAGTTTGCGCATATCCATGCGCAGGAAGATCGCGATTTACATACTTTGAGTTTATCAACTATAGTATGTAAATGAACCGCTGGGGAGTGTGGGAAACCACGCTATCCGGTTGGTCCGAATAGAGAAGTCGTAGTTCTGGCGTGCGTATTCGTGACTGTAGGAGGTGATGATGCATGATCACCGCCCGACAGTCGCGGGCCGCGCGCGCTACTGGGTTGGACGCAGGAGACGCTCGCTGACAAGGCCCGAGTATCGCTGACCGCTTCCAAGCGCCTCGAATCGGAAAACGATCTGAGGGTGTACGAGAGCACGCGTGATCAGGTCCGCCGGGCCCTCGAAGCCAATGGCGTCGTTCTCCTCAACTCCGCCCGGGGCGAAGGGGTGATGATCGTTCATGCCGCGGCGAAGCAGGATCAGGAAACGACGGCCTGAAAAGAACCTGCCGAATGGTGTGGCGCCTGTCCCTCACAGCGATTTCGCGGTGCCTCTGCACAATCCTGGTGAGTTTGCGTTAACCATAGCCGGTTGCGGCGCCGCGCCGAGACACAGGAGTACACATGGGCAAAGTCGATTTCCTGGATGAGCCACCGAAGAGTGAGCACGTGACCGACTATGATCGCGACCATGTCGTGACCTACCTGCGATTGCTCGACGCCGAAGCGGACGCTGCACACTGGCGTGAAGTCGTTCGCGTCGTCTTCGGTCTCGACCCCGACAACCAACCCGAACGCGCCCTGCGGGTTCACGAATCCCATCTCGCTCGTGCGCGGTGGATGACGGAGAACGGTTACCGCGACCTCCTGCGGTCTGCCTACCACTAGACGCCCGAGGTGATGCACAGAGCGCATCGCCATATGCCGGTTGCCCCGCTATCCAGACGTCAACTTTGCCGCGATCTTCCATGGACATGCGGACCCACTGCACGGAGTCGGGGAGGAAATCGGCATGGTGGCGCAGGGGAATTGGCGGGACGCCGAAAAAAAATATCGATATCTGAAAGACCTGAACGCGGCTGAACTCGCTTGGGAATTTCTCCGGCGCAATTCCGACTACCAAAAGGAAGTCGCGGCCTCGGATCCATTGGATGATCGAGCCGTAGCGGCGCTGAACGCGCACTGGGGGTTGCGCTTTCCCGATACCTCCGGACCTGCCCGCCACGAACGCCGACATCTTCTGGAGCCCCGCTGTCGATCCGGCCGCAATCATTCTGACGCCGATAGTCGTACCCGGCTTGATTACGGCAACGATCTCCGTCGATCCGATCAGTGCCAGATCGGCTGAGGAAGGCCTCTATCTCCGCTTCGTCCTCGCCGGTGAGCGCTTCGCTGCCATTGCGCTCGACGGCAAAGCACCTCGCGGCCCCGTAGCCGTCCTCACGCCCGTCGATCCGCTTCTTCGTGATCGCGTCGACGCGCTGTACCGCTTCCGGGACGCTCTCGTTCATCATCGGGCGGCACCTGACGATCGCCTCACCGCCCAGCGCAAGCGCCATCTCATCGAAATGCTCCGGGCGATCGATGGTCGACGGGCAGGCGCCACATATCAGGACATCGCTGAGGACGTGTTCGGCGCAGAGCGCGACATCGCGATTTCGTGGAAGTCGATGCCGCTGCGCGACGTCGTGATGCGCCGGGTACGCACCGGCTTCGACCTTGTGGCTGGCGGCTATCGCACACTGCTCCACAAGCACCGAGCCCGATGACGCCAAAGTCCGGCGTAGCTTCCCGATAGGTCGAGCCTTGCCCCCGTTCCCTCCGACTTGATGCGACGTTCGAGAGGGTGTGAATCTTTTTCGACATCTTCGCACTCCCTCGCGCCGTTCCTCCTCCGCCACCGTGATCGCCATTCGCCGCTGAACCGCAGCGGTCACCGACTACCCCACGGAGGCCTTATCCATGCGAACCAATCACGCCGCACTGCCGCCGCGCTTCCTGCGCACCAAGGAAGCTGCTCAATTTCTCAGCCTCTCCGCCCGCACCCTGGAAAAGCACCGCACCTACGGAACCGGTCCAGCGTACCGAAAACTCGGTGGCCGCGTCGTCTATTCGGTCGATGACCTCGAAGCCTGGGCGGCGCGCGGCGCCGTGACGTCCACATCGGACCCGCGCGGGCGCGTGCTGCCCGCCAAGCCCCAGACGCTCCCCGACAGTCCGCAACCCGGCCGCCACGCGCGCTGAGCGCGAGCAGGTTCGTGAATGATGGCGCGACGCCGATCCCTGTCGGAGCGTGGACAGCTCGATCTGTTTCGGGCGCTTCCAGGTGACTTCGCGCCACGAGACGCGCAGGATCTCATGGCCTATCCCTTCTTCTCTCTGTCCAAGTCCCATCGCATCGCGCCGATCGATTTCACCGCCGGCGGCGTCACGATCCGCGTCGAGGCGGTGCCGGACCACGGCATGGCGACCATCTGGGATGCGGACATCCTCATCTGGGCCGCAAGTCAGATCGTCGAAGCCCGCGACGGTGGTTTCCGCACGTCGCGCCTGATGGCGGCGACGCCCTATGAAATCCTGACCTTCGTCGGCCGCGGCACCTCGATGCGCGACTACCAGCGTCTCAAGGCCGCGCTCGACCGTCTCCAGTCCACCACCGTTTCCACCTCGATCCGTCAGCCGAGCGAAGGCCGGCGTCATCGGTTCTCCTGGATCAACGAATGGCAGGAGCGCACCGACCGCCAAGGCCGACCGGACGGCATCGAGCTGATCGTGCCGGACTGGTTCTATCGCGCCGTGCTCGACGACGGGCTCGTGCTCACCATCGACCGCGCCTATTTCGGCCTGACGGGCGGGCTCGATCGCTGGCTCTATCGCCTGGTGCGCAAGCATGGTGGTCGCCAGCGCCGTGGCTGGCGCTTCGACTTCCGCCATCTCCACCATAAATCGGGCAGCCTGTCGCCCTACAAGCGCTTCGCCTTCGAGCTGCGCCATATCATCCGCCGCCAGCCGCTGCCGGGCTACACGCTCTTTCTCGAGGTCGAGGCGGGTGGTCGCACGCTGCTCGCCTTCGAGCCGACCCCGGCCTGTGGAAAGCCTGTGGACGGCGTCGTGCTATCGGGAACCCGCACTATCGTGCCATCAGGAACCCGAGGCCCGTGCTATCGGGAACCCAAACCCGATCTAAAGCACGGAGAGAAAACGGGAAATTGCCCCCGTAACTTAGAGTCTAACAAAGAATCTAACTCTGTAGAGGGCGCGCGCGATGTGGAAAACATCGCTCAAGACCCTGTGCCAGGTGCCTCGAAAGGGCGTGGCCCGAACGCTTCCGCGACGTCCTCAGGAACACCGACGCTGCCTCTCGACGATGGCTCGGGAGGCAAGCGATGATCGTCGCCTTGCTCAACCAGAAGGGCGGCACCGGTAAAACGACGCTCGCCCTGCATCTCGCCGGTGAATGGGCACGGCGCGGGAATCGCGTCACGCTGATCGACGCCGACCCGCAAGGCTCGGCCCTCGACTGGTCCGAGCAGCGCGCCCGTGAACACCTTCCGCGCCGCTTCGGCGTCGTCGGCCTGGCGCGCGACACGCTCCATCGCGAAGCGCCGGATCTGGCGCGCAACGCCGATCATGTCGTCATCGACGGCCCGCCGCGCGTAGCCGGATTGATGCGCTCGGCCTTGCTCGCCGCCGATCTCGTTCTCATTCCCGTGCAGCCGTCGCCGCTCGATGGCTGGGCGTCGGCGGAGATGCTGGCGCTCGTCAACGAGGCGCGCATCTATCGGCCCGAACTCGTCGCCCGCTTCGTCCTCAATCGCTGCGCGGCGCGCACCGTGCTCGCACGCGACACGGCTGAGGCGCTGGCCGATCACGATCCGCCGGTTCTCTCCGCCACCGTCGGACAGCGCATCGCCTTCGCAGCCGCCGCGCAGACCGGGCGCCTCGTCTCTGAAATCGACAATGCGGCAGCGGCCGCACGCGAGATCACCGCCCTGACCGATCAGATCGTCCGCATCGTCGCCGGAAAGGCGTCGCCATGAGCGACCGTCCGAACCGCCGCGCCTTCGCCGCCAGACCCGCCGATCCCGAGCAGTGGATCAAATCCGCCGATGCCGCCTCCCGCGATGGCAGGCCATCCGGCTACACCGCGCGCCTGACCATCGACATCACGCCCGAGCTGCGCGGCCGCATCAAGATCGCTGCGTTCCAGCGCGGCGTCACGGTCGCTGACATGCTGCGCGACCTGCTCGCGCGGGAATTTCCAGAAGACGAAGGAGACCCTTCATGACCGGCACCGCGGCCCCCCGCGTTGGCGGCGGCCCGATGCCGTCCGCCGACAGCCCCGATGCGCTCACCCATGTCGAACTGACCTGGATCGAGAAGCGGATCGAATACTGGATTCGCTTCGGTCGTGCGGCCGGCAAGCGGATCATCGACCGACGCCGGCGCGTCGTGTCCTTCCGGCCCGGCGCCATTTTCGCCTTCGTGCGATGGGCGGCCAACGACTACGGCACCGTCATCTCGCGCATTGACATCGTGCGTGCCATTGAGCCCGGCGCCGCCTATCAGACGCTGCCTTTCGTCCGCCCTGGCGGCGAAATCCTTCTCAAGATCGAAGGCTGGCCCAAGGTCGAAAAGGTGCTCCAGCACATCGACGCGGTGGAAGCCGCAGGGATCGATCCCTGCAACGCCGCCCCCGATCACTGGCTTCATGTCGCGCACCGGATGAGCGCCGGCCAGGAGCCGCGCGCCTACACGCAGCAGCGCCATCAGGCATGGCTCAAGCGGCGGAAGATCGAGCAATGACTCGCGTCGGCTATGTCAAGGCGACCTGTTTCGCTGTGGTGGCCGTTGCCGCGGCTGCCCTCGTTCCGACATCGCTCAAACTCGTCTGGAACGTGTCGGCCAGCGCGCCGATCGGGCTCTATCGGATCGAGCACGTCGAACGCCTCGAAGTGCCCGATCTAGTTGCGGTGATACCGCCCGAGCCGCTCGAGGACTTCATGGTCGAGCGCGGCTATATCGGCCGCGACGTGCCCATCCTGAAGCACGTCCTCGGCCTGCCGGGACAGCGCGTGTGCCGCACCGGCCGCACCATCACGGTCGACGGAATCGCAATGGGCGAGGCGCTCGACCGAGATCGGCGCGACCGCCCGCTGCCGGTCTGGAGCGGCTGCCGCGTCGTCGCGGCCGACGAGCTCTTCCTCATGAACTGGCAAGTCCCCGACAGTCTCGACGGTCGCTACTTCGGCCCGCTTCCGGCCACGACCGTCATCGGTCGGGCCATCCCCCTCTACACCGACGAGGACGGCCAAGGCCGCTTCGTCTGGCGCGCGCCGACGCGGTGACGACGCACGCCTTCCTGCAACCTCATCGCATCCAGAAGGAGGTTTTCATGCCCCAGATCGGTCAATTCACCCGCACGCCAACCGGCTATATCGGACGTATCCGCTCCTTGTCGTTCGACTGCGAACTCACCTTTGTCAGCGCCGACAGTCCCGACAGCGAGAATGCGCCCGCCTATCGGGTTCATCTCGGCGATGAGGACGGACCCGAGGTCGGCGCCGGCTGGAAACATACCGGCGAGCGCGCCGGGACCTTCATCTCCGTCGTCCTCGATGACCCCGCCTTTCCGTTCCCCGTGCGAGCCCGGCTGTTCCAATCGGACGAGGACGGACGTGACTGGGGCCTGCACTGGACTCGCCCGAAAAAGCGCGACGAGCAGGACTGATCGATGTCCCTCATCGGTCCGTCAGCAACATTGCGGCCGTGCGGCCCCTGCGGCCGCATTGCCCTCCTTCTCCTTTCCGGCCTGGTCATCACCACCCTCGACATCGGCGGCGCATCCGCACAACCGGCACCGGCCAGACGACACGAAGTCCGCGATCCCATTGCCGCACATATTGCGGAGGCGGCGCAGCGCTTCGGCATTCCCGAACGCTGGATCGTCGCCGTCCTGGGCGCCGAAAGCGCCGGCGATACGCACGCAGTCTCACATGCCGGTGCGAGAGGCCTCATGCAGGTCATGCCCAGTACCTGGGATGCCTTGCGCGCCCGTTATCGGCTCGGTCTCGACCCATTCGATCCGCGCGACAACATCCTCGCGGGCGCGGCCTATCTGCGCGAAATGTACGACCGCTATGGCACCATCCCGGCGATGCTGGCGGCCTACAATGCGGGACCTGACCGCTATGACGAATACCTCGCCACAGGTCGACCGCTGCCCGCCGAAACACGCGCCTATGTCGATCAGCTTGCGCCAGCCCTGGGCGTTGCAACGCAGTCGGTGGATGCCCCGGCCGCACCGCCGCTGCCACCAGACTGGCGCGAAGCACCGCTGTTCGTCCCGCGCTCGAACGACCGCCGGACGGCCGCAGACCGCACCGCCGACAAGCCATCGGCGCGCAGCTCTGCTTCCGTGCCGGTGCAACGCGACGCCGAGGACTCTTCCGATCCGAAGACGATGTTCGTCGTACGGAACGCGCCGAGGGACGCTCCATGACGCCTACAATCCCTTTTCGTGCGATTTCGGGCTCTGGCGTATCATGGCGGGCGCGAGTGGGAGCGGCAGGCACCACAACCGCACGATGGCAGGATAAAAGGGCGCACATTGCGTGCCGGTCGGTCGGTTGTTTTGCTTGGATTTTCTGGCGCGTTCCGCACATTGCCGGGCCTTGGCGCAATGTGCGCGGACCGCTCAAGGGCCTGTGTCTACGTGGGTTTTCGCACATTGCGGAGCGATGCCATGGCCGATGATCGCGAGTTCCGCATCCGTCCCGGCCGCATCCGCTCGACGCGTGCACAGGCCGCGCGCCCCTTCGTCGCCCAGGCGCTCGCGGCCGCGAAGAAGGCGGGCGGAGGCGTGTCGCGCTCCGGCCGCGTCGTTTCCCGCAACCGCTCGCGCTTCGGGCACGGCCAGCGCGCCAGCATCCAGGCCAACCGGCTCATCACGGCGCGCTCGCGCGGCGCGGTGATCAAGGCGCGTGTGGTCCGGCATTCCGCGCGCGCCGCGCCGCTCGGCACGCATCTCGATTATCTGCGCCGCGACGGCGTGACCCGCGATGGCGAGAAGGCGCGGCTGTTCGGGCCGGGAGAGGAGGATGCGGATGGACGCGCCTTCGCCGAGCGCTGCGAGGACGACCGCCACCATTTCCGCTTCATCGTCTCGCCCGACGACGCGTTGGAAATGTCTGACCTCAAATCCTTCACCCGCGACCTGGTTGGCCAGATGGAGAAGGATCTCGGCACTGAGATCGATTGGGTGGCCGTCGATCACTGGAACACGGAACATCCGCATGTCCATCTGATCGTGCGCGGTGTGCGCGAAGACGGCCAGGACCTCGTCATCTCGCGCGACTATATCAAGGAGGGCATGCGCGATCGGGCGCGCGACCTGATCACCCAGGAGCTCGGACCGCGCACCGACCTCGATATCCGGCGCAGCCTAGAGAACCAGATCGCCTCCGAGCGCTGGACGCAGCTCGATCGCCAGCTCGTTCGCGACAGCCGGCGCACCGGCATCATCGACCTCGCGCCGACACCGGGCGAGCAGCCCGACGAATTCCACGCGCTCAAGGTCGGGCGGCTGCGCAAGCTGGAGACGCTCGGCCTGGCCGAGCAGGTCGGCCCCGGCCAATGGATGATCGACGACAAGGCCGAGGCGACGCTGCGCGAACTTGGCGAACGCGGCGACATCATCAGGCGCATGCACCGGGCGCTGACCGAGCGCGGCATCGGGCGCGGATCGGCGGATTACGTGCTGGCCGCCGAAAGTCTCGACACGCCGATCGTCGGCCGCCTGGTCGAACGTGGACTCGACGACGAACTGAAGGGCACGGCCTATGCCGTGGTCGACGGCGTCGACGGGCGGACCCATCATATCAAGCTCGCCAATCTCGACGCCGCCGGCGACAGCGCGCCGGGCTCGATCGTCGAGCTGCGCGCCTATGACGATTCCCGCGGACAGCGCCGGGTCGCGCTCGCGGTGCGTTCCGATTTCGACATCGAACGGCAGGTGACCGCATCGGGCGCGACCTGGCTCGATCGGCAAAACATCGCGCGCGATCCCGCAGCTCTGTCGGAAGGCGGGTTCGGCGCCGAAGTCCACGATGCCCTGGACCGGCGTGCAGTTCGCCTGATCGAGCAAGGCTTCGCCGAACGGCAGGGCCGGCGGATCATCTTCAGTCGCAATCTCCTCAACGCGCTCCGCCGGCGCGAAGTGGACACACTCGGCGAGAAGCTCGCGGCTCAGACCGGCCAGCCCTTCCAGCGTGCGACCAACGGCGAGTACGTCGCCGGCGCATACCGCCAGCGTTTCACGCTCGCCTCCGGCCGCTTCGCGATGATCGAGGATGGTCTCGGCTTCCAGCTTGTTCCCTGGACGCCCTCTCTCGAAAAGCACCTTGGTCGCCATGTTTCCGGCGTCGCGCGCGGCGACGGCGGCGTCGACTGGAGATTCGGACGCAAGCGGGGCCTGGGTCGGTGACGCCTCCGCTAGAAGCCCTCCGATTTCTAACCGGCGGCCGCCGTTTCTGCGACGAGCGGAGAATAAGCTTGAGAGCGGCAGGCATGGCCCGCAGCGTGCAGATATTTGCGCGGAACATAGACCATGTCGGGAACGAAAATTCTCTGGGGCCAGATCCTTATCGTCTTCACGATTGTCCTCGCCACCACCTGGACGGCGACGCAATGGACGGCCTGGCGCCTCGGCTTCCAGTCCCAGCTCGGCCAACCCTGGTTCGAGATCGGCGGCTGGCCGGTCTACTATCCGCCATCCTTCTTCTGGTGGTGGTACTTCTACGATGCCTATGCCCCGCCTATCTTCATCGAGGGCGCGATCATCGCTGCCTCTGGCGGCTTCATCGCGATCGCGGTGGCGATCCTGATGTCCGTCTGGCGGGCGCGCGAGGCACAGAGTGTCGATACCTACGGGTCGGCGCGCTGGGCGCGGCCCAATGAGGTCAAGGCGGCCGGCCTGCTCGGACCCGATGGCGTCGTTCTCGGCAAGCTCCATGACCATTATCTGCGCCATGAAGGACCGGAACATGTCCTGTGCTTCGCGCCGACCCGTTCGGGCAAGGGTGTCGGTCTGGTCGTCCCGTCGTTGCTGACCTGGCCCGGCTCCGCCATCGTCCATGACATCAAGGGCGAGAACTGGCAGCTCACCGCCGGCTTCCGCGCTCGATACGGGCGAGTGTTGCTGTTCGATCTGACCAATCCGAATTCGTCGGCATACAATCCGCTTCTGGAAGTCCGGCGTGGCGAATGGGAGGTCCGCGACGTCCAGAATATCGCCGATATCCTCGTTGATCCGGAAGGCTCCCTCGAAAAGCGCAATCACTGGGAAAAGACCAGCCACGCGCTGCTGGTCGGTGCCATCCTCCACGTCCTCTATGCCGAGAAGGATAAGACGCTCGCCGGCGTCGCCGCCTTCCTCTCCGATCCGAAACGCCCAATCGAGTCGACGCTCGCTGCGATGATGAAGACGGCGCATCTGGGCGAATCCGGCCCACATCCGGTCATCGCCAGCGCCGCGCGCGAACTCTTGAACAAGTCGGACAACGAACGCTCCGGTGTGCTCTCCACCGCCATGTCCTTCCTCGGCCTCTACCGCGACCCTGTCGTTGCAACGGTGACGCGCCGCTGCGACTGGCGCATTGCCGATCTCGTCGGCGGCAAGCATCCGACGACGCTCTACCTTGTCGTGCCTCCCTCCGATATCAACCGCACAAAGCCGCTGATCCGCCTGATCCTCAATCAGGTAGGTCGGCGATTGACCGAGGACCTGCACGCCAAGTCAGGACGGCACAGATTGTTGCTGATGCTGGACGAGTTTCCGGCGCTCGGCCGCCTCGACTTCTTCGAGAGCGCGCTCGCTTTCATGGCGGGCTACGGGCTCAAGAGCTTTCTCATCGCCCAGTCGCTCAACCAGATCGAGAAGGCCTACGGGCCGAACAACTCCATCCTCGACAACTGCCATGTGCGCGTGAGCTTCGCGACCAATGACGAGCGCACGGCCAAGCGAGTTTCCGACGCGCTCGGCACTGCGACCGAGATGCGGGCGATGAAGAACTACGCCGGGCACAGACTCTCGCCCTGGCTTGGCCACCTGATGGTGTCGCGGCAGGAAACCGCGCGACCACTGCTCACGCCCGGCGAGGTCATGCAGCTTCCGCCAGCCGACGAGATTGTCATGGTCGCCGGGACACCGCCTATTCGAGCGAAGAAGGTCCGCTACTTCGAGGACGGACGTTTCCAAGAACGCATCCTGCCGCCGCCGTCGAACACCAAACCCGTGCATACGAAGGCTGATGACTGGACGAGTCTGCCATTGCCGGCGAGCCCGTTGGAAACCGCTCACATGTCTGCCAGCGCTGCATCGGAGGAGGACGCGACCGATTCAGAACAGCGCCGCCGGCCTGAGTTGAGCCGTACCAAACCCGTCGAGAAGAAGGCCCCGCTTGAAAACGAGTTTGAGATTGATCCCGCCGATGACGCCCAAGAGGAGACTGCGCGCACGAGCGGGATGAACCGCATGATGCAGCGTATGGCGCGGCAGATCTCACTGGACCCTAACGACGGCATGGAGCTCTAAGCTATGTCCAGCCGCAAGAAGAAGACGCAGATCTCCGTCTATATCGACCCGGACATCATGACGATGCTGGCGGACTATGCCGCCCGTCGCGAGCAATCGCAGTCCATGATCGCTGAAGCCGCGATCGCCTCCTTCCTGTCGCCGGATGACGCTGAAAGGCGCGAGGCCGCGATCGCCAAACGCCTCGACCAGCTCGACCGCCGCATGAACCGCTTGGAGCGCGATATCGGGATTTCTGTCGAGACCCTTGCCATCTTCGTCCGGTTCTGGCTCGCGACGACACCGGCTTTGCCGGAGCCGGCTGCACAGGCCGCGCGTGCCAAAGCCGGCGAGCGCTATGAGGCGTTCATTACCGCTCTCGGCCGGCGCCTCGCCAAAGGGCCGAAGCTCAGACAGGAGGTTTCCGAGGATGTCAGCGGTTCAGCCGGTCAATAGCGCCGATGCTGGCATAGCGATGGCTTAGTTCGAATCTCGCACGGTCCGCCAAACACCGCCGATTGCTGTACAAATTTCCCATTATCTCCTAACTTTCAACATGAGAATCGAGCGTTTCCGGTGCGATTGAAACTGAGATTCATGCACCCTCCGGCACTTCCTAAGAGCCGCGGCTCTTTCACCCGGCGCAGCAGGACAGTTTCGCCACATCCTTTACAAAGCCCTGCGCGGCAAGTTTCAGCCCTTCCACCGTGGTGAGGTAAGGAAAGATCGCCTCGCTCAGCTCCTTCGTGGTCATTCCGAACTTGATCGCCAGCACCATGGTCTGGATGCAGTCCGCGCCTTCCGGCGCCAGGATTTGCGCGCCGAGCAGGCGATCGGTCTCAGCGTCCGCAACCAGCTTGATGAGCCCACGCGTGTCACGCGCTGCAAGCGCCCGCGGCACCTGGTCAAGGGGAGCAATCGAGGTCTTGGTCTCGAAGCCCGCGACTCTTGCCGCGGCGTTGCTCAAGCCCACACCTGCGACCTGCGGATCGGTGAATACGACCCAGGGCATGGCGGTGTTGTCATAGGCGAGACTGTCGCCATTGAGCGCGTTAAGCGCGGCGAGCTTTGCGCCGTAAGCCGCCATGTAGACGAACTGGTCGCGGCCGGTGACGTCGCCCGCCGCATAGATACCAGACTTCGAGGTGCGCATACGGTCATCGACGACGATGCCGCCATTCGGGGAAAGCTTCACCCCCGCTTCCTCAAGCCCGAGACCGGCCGAATTGGGCCTGCGGCCGGTCGCGACGAGAACATGTTGCGCCGTGAGAGATTCCGGACGGCCCTCGCGCTCGATGGTCAGTTCGACGCCATTCTCAACAGTTTCGATGGCCCGATAGGAGAGCCCGGTCAGAACCGAGATCCCGTCGTCTGTTAGATACCGGGTCAATGATTCGGAGATTTCCGGCTCGGCCTCGGGCAACAGGCGGGAGCGGGTGACGAGGGTGACCTTCGTTCCCGCCCGCGCGAACATCTGCGCCAGTTCGCAGCCGATATAGCCGCCGCCAATGACCACCACCGACGCGGGCTGATCGGTCAGCTCCAGGGCAGTGGTGCTGGTGAGATAAGGAACATCCGCGATGCCGGGAATGTCCGGTAGACCCGGCGCAGACCCCGTCGCCACGATGATCTTGTCCGCCGCGATGGCAGCGCCGTTGACGACAACGCCTCGGCCGCTCAAGCGCGCCGCGCCTTCGAGATAGGCAACGCCGTTATATTCGGGCAGCAGGTCGATATATTTCTTCTGGCGAAGCGTCGTCACCAGATCATCCTTAGCCCCGATCAGCCGGCCCCAGTTTACGACATTCGCCTCGCCCGTAAGACCGGGAAAGCGGCCGGCTGCGCGGGCGCCGTGCAGCGCTTCCGCCGCGCGGATCATGGTCTTGGATGGCACGCAGCCGACATTAACGCAGGTGCCGCCGATCAGTCCATGTCCGATGAGGGCGACATTCGCGCCTTGTTCGGCTGCCGTGATGGCGGCGGAGAAGCCGGCCGAACCAGCACCAATGACGGCGAGGTCATAGCCATTCTTACCTTTGTCGTTCGTCAAGCAGCAATCGGACATGTCAGGCACTTTCCTTATTGGGATGAGCCTCGCTTGAGCAGCACGCAGCAGCGCGCTGCCGCCGCCACAGGCCGTAGGCGGTTACGCTGAGGAAGATTGCGAGAGCGGGGAAAAGCACATAGTCGATCCAGCCTAGCCAAGCGGAAAGGCCGACAGCCCCAAGCAGAATGACGAGCGCAGGCGTAAAGCAGCAGACTGCGGCGATAATCGAGCCGGCGACACCGGTCTTGAGGATGATTGTGTCTTTCACCGGACTCAGCCTCTCACCAGCGCCGGGTATCCGGCATTGGCTGAAGCGGCGGCGATGGCCTCGGTCGTCGTCTTGGCCGGATCGAACACCACGGTCGCCGTCCTGGCATCGAAATCAACCGTCACAGACTTGACGCCTGCAACGCCCTCCATCGCCTTTCTGACCGTGACGGGGCAGAGCGCACAGGTCATGCCCGGCACGTCGAAGGTGGCGATCCGTTCGGCCTCCGCGGCTCGCGCGGCCGAAACGGCGACCGGCGCGGGGAGCGAAGCGACAAGGGCAAGGCTGGACCCGCCGATAGCCAGCACTCCCGCCGCGGCGATGAGAAGTCGTTTCATGTCGGTTCTCCTAATAGAAAAACGGCGCCCACCAGTTGATCGTCAGCGCCAGCACGACCAGCACGGTCGAAAGCCAGAGGGCGGACTTGGTGATCAGGGCGGATTCGGGACGGGCGCAATAGGATCCGTCCTCGCAGACCGGCTGGACCTTGAAATAGATCTGCCGGAACCCGAGGCCGATGAAGACGAGCGCCACGCCGGCGAAGATCGGCTTGTAGGGCTCGAGCGCGGTAAGGTTGCCGATCCACGCGCCCGATACGCCGAGCATCAGCAGTAGGAGCGGCGCAATGCAGCAGGTCGAAGCCAGGATGGCGCCGACGACACCGCCGGCGGCAAACCAACCCTTCTTCCGATCCGGCACTTGCGTCGGCTCGTCCAGCGCCACGGCTTCGATTTTTGTCTCGCTCATGCGGTTCGCCCTCGAATTTCAGTCGAAAGCAAGCTACAGTCTGTAGCAACTACAGACTCAAGGAGAAATTCGAGCCATGGCCGATCACGTTTCCGGGAAGCGATTGCAGCGCGCCGAACTGGCAAGGCGCACGGGCTGCAACCTCGAAACCATTCGCTATTACGAGAAGATCGGCATGATGCCCGACCCGCCGCGCACGGCGTCCGGCTACCGCGTCTATGACGAAGCCCATGTGTCCCGGCTGCGTTTCATCCTGCGCGCCCGCGAGCTCGGCTTTTCCATCGAGCATATCCGTGGCCTGCTCGATCTCGTCGATGGCGGCACGCAGACCTGCGCCGAGGTGAAGGAGCGGACCGAGCGGCACCTCGCCGATGTCCGGGCCAAGATCGCCGACCTCAAGCGGATTGAGAAGGTGCTGGCGGCGACCGCCGCACAATGTTCCGGCGAGGACGTACCGGATTGCCCGGTCCTGGAGGCGCTGGCATCATGATGGCGACACTCACAATCTATATCGGCGCAGCGCTGGCGGAAATTGCCGGCTGCTTCGCCTTCTGGGCCTGGCTACGTCTGGACCGCTCGCCGCTCTGGCTCGTTCCCGGCATGGCCAGCCTTGCTCTCTTTGCCTGGCTGCTGACGCGCATCGACAGCGATTTCGCGGGCCGCGCCTACGCTGCCTATGGCGGCATTTACATCGCGGCTTCACTGTTCTGGCTTTGGGCGGCGGAATCCCAACGCCCTGACCGCTGGGACGTGAGCGGTGCTGCGGTTTGTCTGGTCGGCGCCGCTATCATTCTATGGGGGCCGCGATCCATTTGATGGATGGAAACCGTATCGATAAGCAATGCAGCCAGTCGGCCGAATTCATGACTTTCCAGACTGGCAGGTCCCGATCAGATCGCGATAGGCATCGATCAGCGGACGATTGCTTGCGGTAGGATTCGCTTCGCAGTCCAATTTCTCGAGCGCGGAGAGCAGGAATTCGGCTATGTCCGGCCGGTCTTGCTGGCAGGCACATCTGAATACGCGTAGGATATCCCGCTCCAATGTTTCGGTTTTCGGGATCATCACAGCTACCTCCCTATAGAGGACAAGCCTGCGCCTTCCAGCGCAGGGAAGGTCAAATCACAGTCTCTTCAACGAGCGTCGAACTCAGCCGATCGAAGATAGCACCGGAAACGTCTCCAGCAGCCAGAAGGCGAAGGACGACAGATAACCCGTCATCATGGCGACACCCATCGCGATCATGACGACTCCAGCCAATACTCGCAGACTGCGTCCGAGGCGCCCGAATGCCTTCAACCTGGCGGACAGCGTGTTGGTGAACAGCGCGGCAAGCAGGAACGGCACACCGAGGCCCAGTGAATAGATCGTGAGCAGCGCAATACCGTCGGCGAGCGTCGCCGACGCGGCGCCGACCGTCAGGATGGCACCGAGGATCGGACCGATGCACGGTGTCCAGCCAAAGGCGAAGGCTAGACCGAGGACATAGGCCGAGACGGTTCGTCCGCCGGGCAGATCGAGGTGGAAGCGTGCCTCGCGCATCATCCATGCCGGGCGGATCGTTCCGAGCATGAACAGCCCGAACAGCGTGACGATTCCACCCCCGACGATGTTCAACTCGAACCGGTAGCTGAGCAGCAATTGGCCAAGCGCCGAGGCGCTGGCTCCGAGGATCACGAAAACCGTGGTGAAGCCGAGCACGAAGCAGAGGCTGAGACCGAGCGTCGTGCTTCGGGCGACAACGATCTCACCGGACGGCGAAGCAAAGGTCGATCGGCCGGCGACATAGGAAACATATCCCGGCACCAGCGGCAGCACGCAGGGCGACAGGAACGAGATAATGCCGGCCACGAACGCGCTGAGGATACCGATATTGGAGAGTTCAGGCATTTGGACAAACTTTCAGATGCGGCTCCGGCTTCATCAATTCAGACCCTTCCGGGCCTGGTCGATCAGCCGCTGCATGGTCTGCAGGTCGGTAGCGCCGCGCAGGATCTCGTCTCCGATGACGAAGCCCGGTGTTCCGTTGATCCGCAGCGCCCGGGCGAGCGCGAGATTGCGCTCGATCTCGGCGTCGATGGCGGGATCCTGCATGTCGGTCCGGAGTTGTCCGACATTGAGGCCGATCTCTTCAGCGACAGCGATGACCTGCGCTTCGTCGGCGGAACCCGACACCTGCATCATCGCCTTGTGGAACTGCGGGTAGAGGTTCTGCCTTCGGGCCGCGAGCGCTGCCCTTGCCGCGAACACGGAATTCGGACCCAGAATGGGAAACTCCTTGTAGACGATCCGCAATTGGGGATCGTCTTCTTCGGCCGCCACCATCGCCGGCGCGACCTGTCGGCAATAGGGGCAATTGTAGTCGAAGAACTCGACCAGGGTCACGTCGCCTTGCGGATTTCCGCCGACCGGGCTTTCGGGGCTGTTGAGCAGTTCGTCACTGTGCGCGGCAAGGGCCGCCTGCGATTCAGTCTGTTCCGCCTGCCGTTGCTTGCGTTCGAGGTTCTGCATGGCCTCGACGATGACTTCCGGGTTGGCGACAAGATAGTCGCGCACCCGCCGCTCGAAAGCATCCTGCGGCAGGCTCTCCGACGCGGTTGTGGGTTGCCGGCCTGCCCTGAACCCTGGATCGAGCAGATACCAGGCGCCTGCCGCGATGATCAGCAGCAGGGGCAGGAGGAGAAAGCCGAGGCGCCGACCCGTGAAATTCAAATGGTGCATGTTTCTGTTCTCCCGCCGTTCAGAACCAGCCTGTCAGCCATTCCCACCACCCCTTTTCGGCAGGCGGCTTTGGCGCATGCGCGTTGTTGATGAGCTGGTTGATGTAGAGGGTCAGATTTGTCTTGCTGAAATCGGAACCATGGAAAATACCGGCATGCCGCCCGTTGCGGTCGATGACATGCGCCATCGGCAGCTCCTGCCCGCGGCTACTCAGCGCGGTAAAGCGATCCGCGGCGGCAGTTGTCTCGTCGTCCGATGGGATCACCAGCCGCCAGTTCGCCTCGTTCCACGGAGCCTCGATCGAGGCATCTGCGTCGTGAACGGTTACGAACGTGACCATTTCCTTCATGGGCGAAACATTCACCTGTCCTTGCACGCCTGCGAGAACAGCCTGCTGTTCGACGCATGGACCGCCACAGTCCGTTGGCACAAAGCTCAGCACGATGATCTGATCATGGAGATCGCCGAGGCGCAGGACGCTGCCGCCTGGTTCTTCGACATCCAGATTGGGCGTGGAAGGGCGATCCGCGACCTCGAAGGCCGGTTCCTGTTCGGCCATCACCTCGTCGATGCGCTCACCTGGATGGTTTGCAAATGCCGGCTGTGCGACCAGCAGGAGGGCTAGGATCAGCGAGCGCTTCATTCTGCGATCTCCTGTGGCCCCTCGGCAGCTATTCCGAGCACGGAGACGTCTACCGTGATCTCTCCGGCCTTTTCGAAGTTGAGCGTCATCGGAAACGCCGTGCCCTCGCTGAGTTTGTCTTGCAGCCCCATCAGCATCAGGTGCATGCCGCCGGGCGCGTGCGTGACCTGCTCGCCCGCCGGCAACTCAAGCGTTTCGATGTGTTTCATGCGGCTTACGTCGCCGTCCTTCTCGACTGCGTGAATCATGACTTGGCCGGCGACAGGCGTGGTCACATCGAGGAGCCGATCTTCCGCGGCACTCTCGATGGTGACATAGGCGGCGCCGGGACGGGAGGCGAGGACGCAGGCCCGCGCCCACGCATCGAAGACGCGGACGCTCTCCTGCGCAAGTGCCGGCGATACGATCGCCCAAACCGCGACGCTCGCTGCAATCAGTGTTCTCATCATTGTTTGCCGTCCATTTTTGAAAGGACATTGGGTGACCAGTCCGCGGAGGAAATGGCCGCCATCAGTCTTCCTCGAAAGGCCCTGCCCAAGCGCGGCCCATCGCGATATGGCCCCTCGATTTTCTGGGCACGTCGCGATGCCAGGCTGTGACCGGCCCACCCTCCGGGATGGAGGGCGGGCCGGGATTGGGCGGTTTAGCCGTTCGTCGCTGGGGCGCCGTTGTTGTCGGGCGATTTCTCACGCCACTGCTCGTTGGGCCGTCCGGAGCCGTCATGGCTCATGGACTGCATCATCCTGTTGCAGCCCTCCATCATCTCGCTCATCTGGCCCATCATGTTCATCATGCCCATCATGCCGGAGCCCATCATGGCGTCGCCGGACTCCTCTGAGTCATGGGCGTAGAGCGCGGGTGCAACCGCGAGGCTCGCGATAACGGCGGAAGCAATGGCAAGCGCTTTGATCGATTTACGCATCGGTCGGTCTCTTTTCCTTGGAGGGTTGCGGTTCGGGGCTTGCAAGAAGGGCGGCGTCGCCGCTCATGGGAGCCGCGCGGTCAGGCGATGCGTCGAGAGCAACGGCCTGCGTGACTGGCTTTGCGTCCTCGATCTCCGCTGCGTCGGAGTTACTCGCGGCGGTCGAGCAGGACTTGCCGCCTGATCGGTTCATGCACAGACCGAGCGCGCACATGGCGAGGCAGGGCAACACGCTGATCAGGATCGGCGCGATGCCGGCAGCGGCCAACCAGCTCCAGTTCAACGCCAGGCCCATCGCGATCGCCAGTCCGGCGAGCACGAGCAGACCGCGTCGGCTGCCGAGGTAATAGCGAAGGGCATAGAGCAGGTCGCGACCCAGCGAGCCGTCTTGAGATTGTGACTGTTGTGTATCTGCCATGGAGGCTTCCTTCTCAGTTTGACGTCAGATGGTTTTTGAGAAATGCGATCATCTCGGGCGTGTCCCACTCGGCCGGACCGACAAGCCTTCCCAATTCTCGGCCCTCGCTGTCGATCAGAAGCGTCGTCGGCAGTCCTGGCGCCTGGAGGTCGAACGAAGCCCGCATGGAGGCGTCGATGTAGAGGCCAAGATGCTCAATGCCGATTTCGGCGTAGAACTTCCGAACCACCTCCGCCCCGGCCCGGTCGACCGAGAGCGGCACCACCTCGAAGCCAGGGCCACCGAGGTCCGCTTCAAGTGCATCGAGCGTCGGCATCTCCTCGCGGCAGGGCACGCACCACGTCGCCCAGATGTTGAGCAACACGGTCTTGCCCCGCAAATCGGCCAGCGTAAGAGCCTCACCGTTCCCGTCCTCAAACGTGATTTCGGGGAGCGGCCGCGGCGCCTCGTGCATCACGAAGGAGCGGGGCGAGGCCGTCTCAGCCTTTGCTCCGCCTTGAGGCGCACGCACTGGCGTGCCCCCGCTGAAATAGATCACGCCAACGATCGCCACCAGAGCGAGCGTGCCTGCCGCCAGAAATGCGATCGTGCGCCGACCCCGCAGGAGGTTCCTCATCGGCCGTCTCCCAGGGTGCTATCGCCTTCCGCCTGACGGCGCAGTTCCCCCACGAGCGGCAGGATGGTGCCGGTGAGTGTCGCTTCGCTCACCGGGCCTATATGCTTGTAGGCAACACGTCCGTCGGCGCCGATGACGAACGTCTCGGGCACGCCGTAGACGCCCCAATCGATCGCCACGCGTCCGCTGATGTCGGCTCCGGTGCGCGTGTAGGGATCGCCAAGGCTGTCCAGCCATTGCGCCGCATCGTCCGGCTGATCCTTGTAGTTGAGGCCGTGCAGCGGCACGGTGCCTTGCGCCGCAAGCTTCATGAACAGGGGGTGCTCCTCCCGGCAGGCAACGCACCAGGACGCGAAAACATTGACCAGCGAGACCTCGCCCTTGAGATCGGTGCTCGATAGGCCAAGGGTCCGACCCTTGACCGGCGGCAGCGCGAACTCGGGCACCGCCTTGCCGATCAGCGTGGACGGGAGTGTGCTCGGATCGCGGGTTAATCCCCAGGCCAGCACCACGGCAAGCATTGCGGCGAGAGCAAGCGGCAGGAAGGCCAGGACATTGCGGCGGCGCATTGGGGCCGTGGGGTATTCATCAGCCCTGCTCATGAGCCGTCCCCGTCACTGGCCGTTATTCGAGCCTGGACGTCCCGCTGGCGCTCGGGCCATGTGCTCTTGATAAAGGCGAGCACGGCGGTGATGTCCTCGTCGCTTAGGATGTCCCCGAAGGCGAGCATGTCGCTCTCATAGCCCGGGACGACGCCGCCGACGCCGAGCTTGGTGATGGCGAACAGGTCCTGGTCCGAGTGGTGCCAGGTGTGACCGCTTTCATCGTGCGGCGGCGCCGGCATGCGGCCGTTCTCCAGCCTGCGCTTCCAGTCCGGTTGGCCTTCAAGGTTTGCGCCGTGGCAGGAGGCACAGTTTTGCGCATAGATCTCCTTGCCACGGACAATTTGCAGGCGCGTCACTGGCTGGCCAAGAAAGGTCACGTCCTCCGCTCGCACATTCCCACCCTGCGCTTGCGCAAACGCGGCGATGGCTGCCAGGGCCGAGACAGCGATAGCGGAAAGGAAGATCGCGTTGCGTCTCATTGCGGGCCCCGCAGATATTTCACCAGCGCGACGAGGCCGAGGATCAGGACAGCGAGGACCAGAAGCGCCACGAGACCACCGCCGACCATCATCACTCCCATCATGGTCCCATCCATCATCGTTCCACCCATGGGATCACTCCTCGGAGTAGACGGTGACGCCGTTCTCACCGAAGGCGTAGGTCTTAAGCGTGCCGGTTTTTGCCGGCGCCATCCCGGGCGCATTACCAGGCATACCGGGCAGCGTGATCCCGGTGATATCCGGTCGTTCACTGACCAGCCGCTCGATGATCTCGACGGGCACGAGGCCGCTCACGACATAGCCGTCGATCTCGGCCAGGTGGCACCCGATACCCCGCTCGGGAACGCCCATGTCAACCGAGCGCTTGTCGAAATCGCGATCGTCGACGCGCGTCACCGTATAGCCGTTGCCCTCCAGATAGTCGGCATAGGCATCGCAGCACCCGCAGCCCGGATCGCGCCAGATCGTGATCGCCTTGTTGCCCGAGGCTGCCGCGACGGCGGAACCGTGAGGCGAGTTCGCCGAACCCAGCGACCAGTAGGCGATACCGGCAGCGGCAACCACGGCGACCACGGCTATGGCAATTGTTTTCTTATTCATCACATTCTCCGTTATGCCCGCGCGAGCGCGGTCCAGTTCGCGCCGCCATCGCGGCTCTCAATGAGGCCATCGCCGGTGACGGCGACGACATGATCGGCATTGGCGGGGGGAACAGCGACGGCCAGCGCGCTTGTGCTCAACCGTTGCGACCACACCACTCCGGCGTCCTGCGATTCCCAGATGCCCGAAGGCAAAGCGGCGTAAAGCCGAGTGGGTTGTGAAGCCGCACTGACCAACGCGTTGATCGTCTCGCCTTCGGGAAGGGGCGCCTCAGACGGAGCAGGTTTCCCCGAGACAAGCGCGTCCATCGCATCGCCCGGCTGCACGTCCTGCCAGCGGCAGAAGCAATCGGGCACGCGGGTGAGACCGGTTTCCGTCCCGGCATAGATCCAGATGCCGCCCATGCCTGTGGCGAGATCGACCGAGGCCAATGCCGTCAGGTCGCGCTCGGCGTCTGCAAGCCACGGCCGATCCATTGCGAGGCCCCATGATCGACCGGCATCCTCGCTTTTCCATAGGCCATCACCGCGGATGGCCGCATAGATGGTATCCGGTTCAGCCGCTGCCACGGTGACCGCCGTGACCGGGGCGTAGGGCAAGCCCTGGCTTCTCGCCTCCCATCGGTGTCCGCCATCTTCGGAGATGGCGACGCCGCCGCCCGCAAGACCCGCCGCTATCCGGCCGGGGCGGCCCGGATGCGTCGCAAGCGAGAGGATGCTGCCTACCGCCGGAGCGGAAAGCTCTTTCCAGCCTCCAGCGCCATCGCGGCGGGACAGAATGTCTTTAGCGAGGATCAACGCATCGCCATCGAAGGCGATTGCGGGACCGGTTGCTCCGGGTGCGGCGCGAAGCCTGACCGGCAGGCCGATCAGCCCGACGCCCGCCGCCATCGCGCCGAGGAAGGCGCGTCTGGAAAGACGCGTGGAATGTCTGGCCGTGGTCGTCATGTTGGTGCCTTTCATGCTCAGCGCGCCTCGCAGCTTTCCGTAACGAGATGATCGAGGTCGGCGAGGCTGGAGAAAATCACCGAGAAGCGGTCACCACCCATGCCGGCTCCAAGGATCAAGGCGACGCCAGACGGCGGGCCGGTCTCGACACTGTCGATCTTGAGCCGGATGTTCTTCTCCCAATAGGGCGTCTCGCGGCCGTCATCTGTGGTAATGAAATAGCTGTCGCCGCAATGGCGGATCGCCGTGACACGCATTTCAGGCGGCGGATCGCCGATCGGCTCCGGCGCTCCGGCCCGCAGCCAGCCTGCCGGGATAAGACCTTCGTCGACGACCTTCCTGCCGCCGCCGGGCTGGCCGGCGATTTCAAGAAATGCGACGAGGTCTGCGCGCGCCTGAGGATCGTCGATCCCGCGGAACATCATGTAGGTGCCGGGGATCATGCCCATTGGGTCTTTCAGCCAGCCGTCGAGCGCCGCGGCGTTCCAGGAGAAGCCCGCGTCCTTCAGTCCGGGCGAAAAGCGCACGAACCCCTCGGCCGTGCCTGCCATGCGTCCCATGAAGCCGTCGAGGCTCGGGCCGCTGAGGTGCAGGCTGGGCTCGAGGGCGTGACAGGCGACGCAGGCGCGATAGGCCTGCGCACCGCGTCTGGCGTCTCCTTCGGCAAATGCGTCCACACCGAACGACAGCAAAGTCAGTGCGGCGAGGGCGAGAACGCTCCGGCTCATATCCGCTCCCCCTTCCCGGAAACGCGGATCACCCCCATCATCCCGGCGGCCTGATGCTCGAGGATGTGACAGTGGAACATCCAGTCGCCCGGATTGTCGGCGACGAAGGCGATCTCGACCTTCTCGCGCGGCGCCATCAGCACCGTGTCCTGCCACTCGCGGTGCGCCGTCGGCTGCCCGTTCCGCGACAGGACGCGGAAGGAGTGTCCGTGCAGGTGGATGGGGTGATGCCAAGCCGTCGCGTTGGTCATTGTCAGGACGCAGGTGCGGCCGCGCGGGAGCGTCAGCAGCGGATCCATGACATGGCCGGTGGCGGCCTTACCGTTGATGAACCAGATGCCCTGGCCATGCATCATGTTCATCATGTTGCCCATCATGCCGCCGGACGCCCCGTCCCCCATGCTGCCGCCCATTTCGGCCATGACCATCTGGCCCATCATGCCGCCGTTAAACGTGACCTCGTGGCGGATCGCGTCGCGCAGGTCCGGCTCGGCAAGCGGATTGGCCGGCAGTTCCACCGGCCAGTCCGGAGCACCTTCCCTCAGGGCCGTTTCCGCATAGGCGAGTTCGACCAGGCGGTACTCCAGCCCCTGGTAGAACCGGTCCACCACAGTGGTCCGGTTTCCCGGCCGGTCGGTCATGTCAAGGATCATATCCATCCGCATGGCCGGACCGAGCGTGACGAGCCCGTCCGCCGGCGCATGGGGCGTGACCGGCTGTCCGTCGAGAGCGATCACGACCGGCTCGAGCCCGGAGAAATCGAGTCCGAAGATGCGGGCATTGGCAGCATTGATCAGACGCAGCCGGATGCGTTCGCCCGCGCGAACCGCAATGCTCTCCGGCACCCGGCCATTGATGGTGACCGTGTTGCCGACGCGGCCGTTGTGCATCAGGTCATGCCGGTTGCCGAAATCGTCGCTGATCGCAACGGCCTGGGTCAGCCGCCAGTCGTCCAGTACCCAGGTCAATTCGCGGTCGACACGAACAGGTGCTGCTTCCTCGATGATCAGGGGGCCGTAGAGACCACGCCCCACCTGCACCGTGCTGTTCTGATGCGGGTGATACCAGAAGGTGCCGGCATCAACGGCGTCGAACTCGTAGGTGAAGCTCTCGCCCGGCGCGATCGGCACCTGTGTCAGATGCGGCACGCCATCCATGGCGTTGGGCGTGCGCACGCCGTGCCAGTGGACGGTTGTTTCCTCATCAATACCGTTGTCGATCACGACGCGCATACGATCGCCCTGACGGACGCGGATTTCCGGGCCGGGCACCGCATCGTTGTAGGCCCAGACCGGCGTTTCTCCGTAAGGCTCCGGAACGAGATGCGTTCTTCCCGGTGCCGCCCTCAACCGGAACTCCTTGACGGAAGCGGCCCGAGCGTTCCGGAGTCCGGAAACCGGAAGCACCGTACTGGCTGCAAGAGCCGCGGCGGATGTGAGAAAAGCCCGACGCGTTGGCGTCGGCAGATACAAGACCATGATGTCCAACCATCCTGAGAGGGCGCTTGAGTCCGCAGCGCGCTAACCGCGCGAAGCGAAGCGGGGTCACGGGCGGCCAGGTTGACCGCGCATGATTTCAGGCGCCGCGAACCGGAGGAACTCCGGGCGGCGTCAACTCAGAATGGTGGATCGTGGGGGGTAAGGGTCCGGCGGTCCGGTGCGCCCGGTCACGCTCTGGAGAACCTGGCTTTCGGAAGTCGTCTCAGCCCCGGGCAGGCTTGGCTGGCCCGACGGCACGACAGCCAGGATCGGCGATACGCAGACATTGTCGCACGGAGGCATGTTGTCGTTACCGTCCGAGCAATCCTGGCAGTCGCCCATGTCCGCGCCATCGATCACGGCAAGCGTCATCTTCGCGCTCATGGTGGCGGCATTCGCGGCATGCATGACCGTTCCCGCCGCGAAAGCAGCGAGCATCATGATCATGAAAATGCGAACATACCTTGCCATACTTTATAGAATACCCCGGATATTGCGTGCTGTCGATGTGCGTTCCGTCGCAGATCCTGCACGGCCTCCACCCGGTGCAGATGATGCAAACGTCATTTAGGCGAACTTTAGAATGCTATAGCGTAGCCGTAGTTCTCATCCGGTTCCTGCATGGCCCGCCGTAACCAGTCGGCAAAGGAAACCGCCGCCGTTCTCCTGTCTTTGCACGCCACACTACGACGACGCTAATTCCTTGTTGAATCGGCCCTAAATCAGGCCCTTTTAATCATCCCCGCATGGGGACCATCTGGTTTGTCCCCGTCGAAATCGGGGATCAGATGGCGGCTTCGCATCACAATTCGGAACGTATCGCACGCGGCGCGCGAATGTTGCGCACCGCGCTCGGTCCGGCCATCGCCCGCTTTCTCGAAGACGCAGGCGTCGTCGAGGTGATGCTGAACCCGGATGGGCGGCTTTGGATCGACCGCCTCTCCGAAGGCCTGTCCGATACGGGTGAACGCCTGGCGCCGGAGGATGGCGAGCGGATCATCCGCCTCGTCGCCCATCATGTCGGCGCGGAGGTCCATACCGGGAGCCCGCGCGTTTCGGCAGAGCTGCCCGGGACAGGAGAGCGGTTCGAGGGGCTTCTGCCTCCGGTCGTTGCGGCGCCAGCCTTCGCGATCCGCAAGCCCGCCGTCGCGGTGTTCACCCTCGACGACTACGTCACGACCGGGATCATGACGGCCGAACAGGCCACCGCGTTGCGCGACGGAGTCGCGGCCCGAGCCAACATCCTCGTCGCCGGCGGCACCTCCACAGGCAAAACGACGCTGACCAATGCACTCCTCGCCGAGGTCGCGAAGACCTCCGATCGCGTCGTCATCATCGAGGACACACGCGAGTTGCAATGTGCCGCGCCGAATCTTGTTGCTATGCGGACGAAGGACGGCGTGGCCTCTCTCTCCGATCTCGTCCGCTCCTCATTGCGCCTGCGTCCCGACCGCATTCCCATCGGCGAGGTCCGTGGTAGCGAGGCGCTTGATCTCCTGAAGGCCTGGGGCACCGGCCATCCGGGCGGTGTGGGCACGATCCATGCGGGCTCGGCCCTCGGTGCGCTGCGCCGTCTCGAACAGCTCATCCAAGAAGCCGTCGTCACCGTTCCGCGCGCGCTGATCGCCGAGACCATCGATCTCGTGGCGGTGCTGTCAGGCCGTGGCACGGCCCGCCGTCTTTCCGAACTCGTTCGCGTGGAAGGCCTCGGGCCGGATGGCGATTACCGCGTCGTGACAACCGTCGTCGCGCCCGGTGCATCTCTTCTCACACCAGCCGCAAAGGAAAGTCCACATGCACCAGACCCTGCGTAACGCCTACCATCGCCTGGCTGCGGCGGCTTCGGTCGCGCTCATCGCCCTGATGACCACGCCTACCGCTTGTATGAATTCCACTCATCGGGCCGTCTCCTGGTAGGATGTTTGGCCTGATAGCCGGGAGAGGGTCGCCGCGTTGCGCTCGAAGGATGATCTTC
>NZ_NYWI01000008.1:0-66546 GCF_002684955.1 Tistrella sp.
GCCCGTGCGTACTCGTCCCGGGCGGCCGCCCGAACTGCATCGCCGCCGGCGGTGATCGCGACCGTCATCCGCTCGGCCGCCGCCGCCTGCGCGTCCATGGCGGCCGCATCATCGCCCGCCTTGAGCTGCGCCGCCCGCTGGGCCGCCTGCCGCGCCAGATCGATCTCCGCCGCCGCCTGACGGCTGGTGAGGGCGATCCCCCGTTCGCGCAGGGACTGTTCGGCCTCATACACGGCCATCGCCTGTTCACGAGCCGCCGACCCTTTGCCGATCGTTGCGATCTCGACGTCCAGCGCCTTGACCCGGTCCTGCGCGGCCCGAAGCGCGCCGGCATCCTCGATCGCCGCCTGCGCGTCGAGGGCCGCCACCGCCCGGGCCCGCTCGGCCGCGGCGGTCGCGCTGGTGAGGTCGACGCCCCGTTCACGGAGGTCGATATCCACCCGGGCGAGCGCGAGGGCCCGTTCCCTCGCCCGCGCCGTCGCGCCGGCGAGACCGGCCTCTCGCTGGGCCAGCTCCAGCTCTTGAGCAGTCTGTCGGCCGCGGCGGGCCTCCTCCGCGTCGCGCGTGGCGTCGGCCTGGTCCTTGAGGCTCTTGTAGATTTCCTCTTCGCTTCGGCCCACCTGCCCCAGGGCTTCGACCCGCGCCCGCGCCCGGAGGTCAGCCTCGCGTTCGGCAGCCGCCGAGACCTTGGCGGCGGCTGCCACCTCTTTCGCGCCCTGCAGCTCCGCCTGGATCTGGCGGAGCCGCTGATCAGATGCCAGCCCCTGTTCAGCCGTCCGGGCCGCGAGCCCGAGATTGGTGAGGACTTCCTGGGCGTCCTTGCCCGCAACACCCAGCGCCCGGGCCTGCTCGATCAGATAGTCCAGCTGGGCACGCGCACCCGGCGTCTGGTCCTTGGCCGCCTCGGCCAGCAGGTCGCGGGCCTCCTGCGCCGCCTGCACCTGTCGCAGAGCCGCGTCGCCGCCCCCTGCGAAGGCGGAGCGCTGCGCCTGGAGGTCGCGGGTCTTGGTCAGCAGTTCGCCCATGGGCTTGAGGGCGGTCGCAGTCACGTCCGCCAGCGACTTGATCTCGCGCCGCATGGTCCCGGTCCAGCCCGCAGCCCCGCCGACCTCGCCGGTGTAGTCGCCGATCGTGGCCTTGAGGCGCGACAGCTCCCGGCGCGCGACCTTCACCGCCTCCGCCTGTTCAGCCGCCGCCGAAAATCCGAGCAGATCCCGCAGCCCCGCGCCAATACCGCCGGGCCCCATATCCGCCCGCGTCGACACCGAGAGCCGCGCCTGCGCCGCCGCCAGCCGGGCCTCGGCCAGAGCCACCTCAGCCTCAGCGGCGGCCCTGATGTTGTCGCGCTCGGTCTGAAGCTGCCCCGCCCGTTTGGACCCGCCCTCATTGAGGCTCCGCATTGCCTTATCGGCCGCGGCGATCCGGTCGGTCCAGGCCTCTGTGGCGCGGTCAGCCTCGGTGGTCCTGGTCGCGAGGTAGCCGACGCCGACGGTCAGCAGGGTGATGGCGATGCCGACCGGTCCGCCGGCCGCATTGACGAGAGCCATGCCGGCCGCCGCCGCGCGGGCGCGGAGGGCGGTGGTCTGCATCGCCGTGGCCAGGGCGACCTGGGCGCCTTCAGCGCGCGCGCTCGCGGCCGCGTGGGCCGTGGCCGCCGCAGCGACGTCGGCCGTGGCATCACGCAGCCGGACCATGGCGGCTGCCCGCTCGTCCCCGCCGACGGCAGCCGCCCGCATCACCTGCGCCTGCGCGAGGCCGGCCTGGGACGTCGCCAGCGCCTGCGCAGTCGCCACCCGCTCGGCCTCGGCGAGGGCGAGCACGTGGCGCGCGCGGGCCTGGAGCGCGGCCGACGACTGGATATCGGTGGCGGTGCCGGCAGCGACCGCCTGCCGGAGTTCGACCATGCGGGCGGCCGCGGCGCCGGCCGCCGCCGCCATCGGCCCCAGCCCCCGGCCGATCAGCGTGGCCGCGATCACCCCGCCGGCCCCGCCGGCGACGGCCGCGGCGGTGTCGATGTTGTCGGCGAGGCCCATGATCGCGGCAGCGACGCCGGCCGAGGCGCCACGCGCCTGATCGGCTTCACCCACCCATTTGAGGGCAGCGTTCGATAGCACGCCAAAGGCGCCGGCGATGGTGGGCTTCAGGCGCGCAAATTCATCCTGGATCTTCGCCGCCTGCCCGACGACCGCGTCGAACACGACCTTGCTCGTGAGCCGACCCTGATCGGCGAGACCGCGCAATTCGCCGAGCGCCACACCCATGCCATCTGCGATGGCTTGTGCCAGCCTCGGCGCCTGTTCGAGGACGCTGTTCAGCTCCTCGCCTCGGAGCGTGCCGCTGCCCAGTCCCTGGCCGAGCTGGACGAGGGCGGCCTGGAAAGACGTCGCCGAAGCGCCGCTCACCGCAAAAGCCTGCGATATCGCCGTCGTGGATAGCAGCAAATCCGTATAGCTGGCGCCCAATGTCTGAGCCTGCCGCGCCAGCGTCGCGTAGAGGTTGGCCGTCCCCTCAAAGGAGCTGCGCGTCTGCTGCGCGATCTGAAACAGGTCCGACTGCGCCGCCGCCAGAGCCGCCGACCCCTGCGTCACCAGCGAGAGCCGGCCGGCGACGTTGGTCCAGGTGTCGGCATAGGTCACCACCTGCCGCGCCGCGACGGTGAGCCCGGCCACCGACGCCAGACCGAGGAGCTGCCCGCGCAGGCCTGCGAGCACGGCCGTGGTCGCACCGGATACCGCCCCCAGGCCCTGTGCCTGCCGCGCCTGATCGCCCAGCGCGCGGGCTGCGCCCGTGGAACTGCGAGACACGTTGTCATTGGCCGCCGCCGCCCGGGCCGCGGTCGCCGCCGCCGTCACCCGCCCCTGGGCCGCCTGTCGCAGGGCCGCCGTGGCGTCGCGCTCGGCCGCGGCCGCCCGATCGAGGGCGGCAGTGTTGGTTTCCAGCGCGGCCGCCGCGCGGGCGGCCGCGCCGGCGGCGGCCATCCGGGCCTGCGCGCCCTGGACGATCACCGCCGTCGTCGCCTGATGCGCCCGCGCCTCGGCCGCGGCCGTCGCGATGGCGCCCTGCGTCTCCGCCGCCAGCGCTCGCGCCGCCCGCGTGACGCTGTAGATCGCGTCGCTGACGTCGATGTAGGACAGGGCCGCCGCATCGGCCGCCGCCATCGCCCGGCCGAAGGCGGCGGCGTTGGTGTCGAGCGCCGCCGAAGCACCCCCGAGAGCGGCGGTCATGGTGCGCTGCTGGCGCGACATCGACTGCCCGCCGCCCGCTTCACCACCGGTGCCGGCGGTGCCGGCGGTGCCGCCGGAGCGATTGACCGCGCGCGCCGCCCCCGCGGCCGCCCGCATCTGGGCAGTCAGGTCAGCGTAGCCGGCCGCGGCCAGGGCCGCCGACTGGGCGCTGGCCGCCATCTGCGCCGCCTGATCGGCCAGCGCTGCCGTGGTGCCGGCGACAGCGGCCGCGAGGGCCCGCTGCTGACGCGCGTCGGTCGCCCGCTCGGCACCGCCCCTGGCCGCCGCAGATCGGGCCGCGGCCGTGGCCGACTGCTGTTCGGCGGCGGCAAGATCCAGTTGGGACCGGGCGGCCGCCTTGGCCGCGGCGGCTGCGGCGCGCACCGCCTGCGTCGCCGCCTCGGTCTGCGCCCCCTGACGACCGATCTGCTGCCCCGTGGCGGCCGACGCCTGCCCCAGCTCGACGATATCCTGGCGCAGTTCACCGGCCGCGATTGATGCGCGGCCGGTGTCCAGATCGACTGTGAGCTTTGTACGCAGATCAGCCACGGGCGCGGGCCTCATCCTCACGGCGGCGGGCGATGTCGAGGGCGACCGCTTCGCAGGCGGCGATATCCTCAAGGAGATCCTGGGTGAGCGGCGTGCCGAGCACGTCGGCGACGCGGGCGACGGCGCTGTAGTCGAGGCCGGTGATGGCGCCGGTCATCCCCGCACGCCGCCACTGGGTCTGAACCCGGGTCCAGAGCGTCCAGGCCGGGACATTGACGGGCCAGAGCTGGATCGTGGTGTGGTCGGGATCGCGGGCGAGGGCGCCGAGATCGACCCCGAAGGCCTCCGCGTCCGCGGCCAGCTCGTCGAGGTCGGCCCGAGACGGTGCCGTCCGTACCTCTGATGACGCACGGACGGCCTCTGTCAGTTTTTTCGGCGGGCGCCTGCGAGGTTGTCATAGTAAGCCGTGATGACAGCCACGCGGATCGGGATGATCGACATCAGGCGCTCCCGTGCGCTGTCCGAGAACGGGATGGGCTGCCGATCGAGATCCACGATGTCGTCCCAGCCGATCCAGGCCTGCCGCAGCAGCTGCTTATCCCCCTCCGCGATCCAGGCGGCATCCGGATCGGGCTGGCCGTGCTGCCGGGTGATCGCATTCATGGTCTCATCGTCGAGGACGCTGAACGTGACCTTGAACCGGTGGACGACATCGAACCGGACCTCCACCGTGGCGGTGAACGTCGGCTGATCGGTCAGGCTGATCTTGAGCATTATGACTCCCTTAGGAACTAATCGGGGCGGGTGGCGGGGCAATCAGGCCGCGGTGCCGAAGGTGATCGACAGGTCCGGCGCGGTGGTGGTGGACCGCATCGTGAGCGGGATCTGGAGGCCCGTGGCGCTGTTGACCTCTGCGGGGGTGATTTCGCCCAGCTTTGCAGCCGCCGAGCCGATCACGATACGGTCGGCGCCGGTGCCGTGCGTGATCGTGAGCGTCTGCTCGGTCTCGGCGCTGGCGATCGCGAAATGGTTGACCGCGGCGAGATCGGCCTCGGTGGTGATCGTTCCCGACGGATCCCGAGCGACGATACGCACCTCCCGGACGGAGGCCGTTTCGGTCGGGTTGACCGCATTCCCGAGCGCGATTTCAAACGCGGTCGCGGACAGGTCCGCGGCCGCGAGCGTGACGCTCGTCAGCGGCTCCGACAGCATGTTCACTTTGCCACGGGTAACCGTGGGCATGCCGACCGGCACGGCACCCGGCGTCGGGTCCTCATAGAGACCCGTGAGCACGACCTGCATATACAGCGGGCCCGGGATCGTCCCGCGGATCGTCCACGTCCCCCGACAGCCGCGGATGGTCTGCGACATTCCGTCGATACGGACGATCAGAGTGACCGATGCGGGCTCAGCATCGACGGGCGTGTAGGTGACGGTCTCCCCGGCCACGATCGTCTCGGCCATACCGCACGCCTGAAGGATGTGGCCGTAGGCGGGCGGGGTGCCGGCGACGCCGCTGGTCGTCATGGGGATGTCCATGGTCAGCACCGCCCGCCGGCGCACCTGATGCGTGACGGTGTGGCTGGCCCGGCCGATATCCACCCGGCGCTCGACGGTTTCGCTCGCGGCCGGCTGGAGACTGACGTTCTCGGCATAGACCACGTCGGTCGCGTAAGACGGGGCGGCATTGGTCCCGTATGTCGCCTCGCTCTTACAAGAGACGAATTTGTATCGCCATTTACCCCACGCCATCGCTCTTCCCCTTCCCCTTCGTCTGCGTCGGCGCCGGCGCCGGCGGCTCAGGGGCCGTCGCAGACGTCTCAGCCGGCGCCGTCTCGGCGGGCGCCCGCCGCGTCAGCTTGCCGGTCGTCTTGTCTCGGATGTAGCTGCCGCCCTTCTCGGGCCACGGCCATTCGGTCGTCGCTGGCATCAGATGCCTCTGTCAGTTGAAAAGCTGCCGGCTGGTTGACCACGCCGACACCAGCCAGTACGTCCCGACACCAGCCAGCTGGCTGGCGCGGGTGCCTCCGTAGTCGATGGGCAGGAGGTCGGCCGGGTCCGGCGTCCACCCGGCCAGCGCCGTCTTCAGGGCGCCGAGGACCGTCTCTGCCTCGGCGAGGTAGGCCTCACCCGTGCCATCCTCATATGTGCGGATGCACACGGCCGTCAGCACTGAGATGGAGACGGGCTGCCAGTGCGCCCCCAGCGTCCGCGACGGCCGCGGCTCCTCGCTCCAGGGGATCACGTAGCAAGCGCCGCTCTCGGGAGCAGTGCCATCGCGCACCGCCTCCAGTTCGGCGGCCCCGGCGACCGACACGAGGGGCGGCATCGCCACCGCCCGCAGCCGATCAGCGATGGCGCGCGTCGCCGCGATCACAGCCAGCCGTCCATCGCGCCCGGCCGGCTGAACACGGGCGCATCCGAGGCCGCGTGCACCCCGCCCGCGGCATCAGCCACCGGCGCCGCCACCCCGTCCACCCCGGCCAGGACCAGGCGCCCGGCCGATGCGTCGCCCAACTGCTTGAGCGCGTCGCGGTAGTCGGCGATCACGTGTTCAGGGGGCCCATTGCGGTGCAACCGATGCCGGGCGATCGAAACCGCCCAGCCGCGCACCATCGCCGGCGGCGGATCCGACAGCGGGGTCAGATAGCGACCCCGCAGATAGCCGTCGATCGTCTCAGCCGCGTCGGCGATGGCGGCGGTGATCACCTCGGGGTCCGGGGTGCCGTCGCGGTCGCGATCGGCGATCTGCCGGATCTCTGCTTCGCCGGCACGGGCGATCAGGTCGTCGAGCCCGGCGTACATCAGGCGCCCTCTGCCGGTTTTGTCGGCTTCTTCGTCGGGGGCGGCGGGGGCGGCGAAGAGGGCGACGGACTGACGGTGGAGCCACCTCCGCCCTCGCCTGTCGGGGTGGGCGCGGCCATCGCGAGCCCCGCCAGCCCCTGGCTGATCAGCGAGGCGGCGACATCGTCGGGGACGTCGACGGTCTCGCCGACGCCGTGGCGAACGCCGTCGTGACGCAGGCAGGTCTTCGTGAGGGCGATCGCGACCATCACAGGATCTCCCGGAACAGGTACCCCAGGTCGGGCGCGACCACGCGTTCCTCGACCTCTTCGCCGACGCGCACGCGGGTGCCGCCGTACATGCCGATGCTGTCGTCCAGCTTCGATCCGGCGAACCGCGCACTGGCGCTGCCGGGCGCTTTCGTCTGGGCGGTCCATCCCCAGGTCACGATGCGCTTGCTGCCGATGTTCGGGGCCTGATAGGTCAGCGAGGCGTGGCCGCCCCAGACGCGCACCCGTTGCGAGGGCTGTCCGGGGCGGGCGGCATTCACCCATGCCGCCCCGACTTCGATCCTGTCGACCTCGATCAGATCGGCGGCTTCCCGCCTCGTCACCCGCCCCTTGTCGCCGCTCGATCGATTGATCGCGGACACAAGGGCCGGATGCCGCCGCAGCACGGACCAATCCCGAGCGCCGAGCGTCATCACGTTCGGACGCAGAGGCGGCACGTCCAGTGCGTCGGCAATCTGCCCGAGCGGATCCGACGTCGGGTCGGACCACTTATCGGACCCGGTCAGCGTCTCCACCTGCGACGCAGCGTAGGACGAAGCCGACTGCACGATCGACGCCACCCGCACCTCACGGTCGAGCAGGATCAGCTCGGTGAGCCCCGTGACCGCGAAATCCACCGGGTCGTAGCCGTCGGGCGCATCTCGGCTGTCCGTCAGCGGCACCGGATCGTCCAGGCCATACCGCTTCGTCTGGCTGGTCCGCTCCTCCGCGCGGAATTCCACTTCGGTCGGCGCTGATTTGCGCCCGACCGTCGTGTCCGGGACCGTGATCAGCTGATCGAACCCGAACTGGTGGTAGAGGTAGACGCTCTTGTCGTGCGGCGGCAGGCGCGGCATGACATTGTCGGCGATGTAGGCGCCGTTGGAATAGGCGAGCGAAATGCCCGTCAGCACGGGCGAAATCGGGAACGGCTCTCCGGCCACTGCTCTGCTCCTTAGAAGGTCACGCGCCCAGGCATCACCATGCCGGGCACGATGTCGCCGGGCGACGCGGTGACGGTCGGGTAGCCGACGGTCCAGTACGAGGTGTCGGCCGTGGAAGGCGTCTGCCCCAGGGCGCCGCCGGCCAGGGCGCGCAGCGGCATCCCGGCGGCCGAGGTGGTGCCCGCGCCGCCCGGTCCGTCGCCGATCACCATGTCGGTGATGCCGCTCAGCACCACGTCGACCGGTTCACCGGCGGTGACGCCGCCGGGGCAGTCGGTGACGCCGATCCCGCGATCGCCGGCGCCCGCGATCGTGACCGTGCCGTCGGCGGCCCCGTACTTGACGGCCCGGCCGTGCGTCAGATTGACGGCGGCGACGCAGGCCTTGATGACCTTCGCATTCGACATCAGGCACCCCCCCGCCGGCGCAGCTGCGCCACGGCATCGGCGTGCGACAGGATGCGGCCGCGCGCCCGTTCGGTGGCGATCAGGTCTTCGATCATGGCCGCCACGGCGGTGGCGTCGGTCTGCTCGGCGAAGCTCGGGCCATCGGCGTCGGGGGCCGCGATCTCGCCGGTGTGGACAGGCAGCGGCAGGCTGGCGATCAGGTCGCGCAGCGCCTGCCGGGCGGAAGTCTTAACGACCTCCCCGCCCTCGGCGAATTCGACAGATCCGTCAGCGGTCGCCAGCTCAGCGAACACCGCCTCAGCGCGCGCCTGAAGGCTCCTGGGCAGCCGCCCCGCCTCGACGGCCTGGGCGACAGCCATCCGATCATCGGCGATCCGCTGGCGCCGCAGCGCCTCGGCCGCGTCGCGCTCGCGCTGGATCTGCGCCGCCTCGCGGGCGGCGATTTCCTGCTCCCTGCGCGCGAGGTCCGCCTCGCGGTCGCCCCCCGTCGGCGCGGGTGTGGTGGTGGCGGTCATGCGTTCCTCTTCCGATTTCGGCGCCCGGGACGGCTCCGCGAATGCCGGCCCGGGCGCCTGGTCCTCGGCCGGCAGGGGGTGATAGCCCGCTGCATCGCGGGCCTCTTGATCGGCGGCCGCGAGTTCAGCGGCCGAGATGATCCGATCTGCCGCCTCCGCGCCCTGCGTCTCCGTCAGCCAGTCCCTGACCCGCCGCAGCGTGCGGGTCACAATCTCCAGCCCGCGGCCGGTTGCGCGGATGGGTGCCGCGCCTTCGGACAGCTCGATGTCGATGCAGTCTGCCGCGTCGCCGAACTCGATCGGCCGCAGGCCTTTGACCGCCGGGGGCGTCGCGCCCAGGAATCCCACATGCCGGAGGTGCCATCGCCCGGGCGTCGGATTGCTCGGGGCGTCCGGCGGATACAGGCGCACGGAGACCTTTGCGTAGCGCTCGGCCCGAACCAAGTCGGCGAACTCGGGATCCACCGCCTCCGGAACCGCGACCAGCCGGCCACCCTCCACACGGACCGCCGCAATCCAGCCCCAGGCCGGATCGTCGGTCCGCGGATGGCCGATCACGATCGGCGCGCGGTGGAGCTTGGGGTCATACGAGCTGGCGATCTCATCCAGCTCCCGTGGCCCAAAGGTCAGGGGAGGCCCCCCGGACGCGGGGTGGTGGGATCCCAGGCTCAACACTTCGATCGGTTTCATGGGGCCGATTTTGACGCCCCCGCACCGCTCGGGTCAGGCTGACAGATGTCATACCGCCGTCGCCGTCGCTCCGCGCCGCCTAGAGGCCCCATACAGCGCGATCTCGTCAGCAGACTCCGAACGGACTCCAGAAGCCAAGATCAGCTTCCTTGGATGGTCTGGGCGGCGTATTGGGCATATCCGCAAGATATTGGGCGCCATGCCGGCCCGCTGGCCGCTTCGGGGGGGGGTATCCGCGCGGGCCTAAAAATGCAAAGAAACCGCACTTCCGCATTGACGGATGCACGGTTTCCTTGCATTATAGGTCTTGTCAGGCAATGGTGCCTGACATGGACCGAGAGGAAAAAGAGATGAAGCTCACCCTCAAGGTCCGGACCAAGCGGCTGACGGTCACCCTGACCATCATCATCCGCTTGTAACCCGGAGGGCGGTGCCGAGGTGGCTCTCGGCACCGCTCCCCGAAACCGTGCCATACCCCTTCGGAGAGCGCAAGATGACCCGCGACGAGTTCAAGATCACCCGTGACCAGCTGGGTCTCACGCAGGCCGACCTGGGCGCCAGGATGGGCGTCAGCCGCAATGCCATCATAGACCTGGAAGCCGGCAAGACCACGCTGCGCCCCATGCACGTGCTCGCGATCGAGCGCGTCTCGCTGGCCGTCGCGATCGAGCGGCGCGACCCGATGTTGGCTGTCCCGTCAGTGCGGCGCGAAGCCCTGGCTCTGGTGCAGCTGATCACCGGGTGAGTAACCCTTGCACGTAGTCGGCCGCCAGATCGAGCATGTCCTCGGCGTCTTCCTGAGACAGCCCGAGATAAGGGCGGGCGGGGATGACGACGATGTCCGCCGCGAACAGCCGGCCAGCCATTTCGAACACCAGCTGCGCGGCCGTCTTGGGGACGATGATCGCCCCGAACTGATGAGCGGCGGCATAGATGCGGTTCGTACCGACCTCCAGCCGCCTGTCGCCGTCGGCCTGCCAGACGATCGTCGACATCAGGCCGCCCATGGCGCCCCCCTCCCGGAGGATACCAGGGCCTTTCTTGCCCTTGGCATAGAGCGGATTGAGCGCTTCCCACGCGCTGCCATCCGGCGCCGTCTCGGTCAGGAACCGGTCCTTCGTGGACGCGACGAGGGCTGCGCCGAGATTGGCGATCAGATCAGCAGGATGGGTCAGCCCGCGCGCCAGGGCCTGGAGGGGACCGGTCAGATTGTCGACTGTCGTAAGGCCGGCACCGGCCATGGGGGCACCTCTTGCGGTTTCGGGGCGGCGCCACCATCATCACCCTGTCGGGCGGCTGAGGCGCCGACGCCCTCGGTAGGTCGCGCGATGCGGGCGGGTCCGGTCGGCCGGATCCGCCCTTACTCTGTCGGCGGATCGGTTTCGTCCGGCAGATCCGGACGGCGGTAGAGCAGCGCCCCGCGTCGCTGGCGGGCCAGATAGCTGCCCTTGGTGTCATAGGCGGTGACGCCTTCCCAGCCCCGGGCTGCCCAGCTGAAATAGGCGAACAGCTCTCGCCCGTCGGGCAGCCCGGCGCGGCGCAGATAGGTCCGCCGCAGGGCCGGCGTGCCGGACGCGGCGCCGGCCCAGTCCACCCAGATCTCGTCCGGATCCCGGATCGCGTCTGCCAGCAGCAGCAGATAGCGCTCGCGACCGCGCTTGGTCGCCTTCAGGGCCACCTCTTGACCGGCCTGGTCCCGCTGCACGAACAGCTCACGGTCGATCAGGATCACCCCGCCGGACGGGTCGCGATGCTCGCGCCCAAGGCGCTGCGAGGCGCCGAATTCAGCCAAAAACCGATCGACATACTCGTCTTCCGACAGCCCTTCGGGCAGCAATCGGGCTGGGTCTACCGGCCTGATCGGCGGCAGCGGCGGCAGATCGGGCAGCGTCGACGGCTCGCCGTAGTCAGGCAGCGGCTGGGCCAGTTCAGGGGGTACGATCCCCTGACTGGCCTCGCCGACGTTGTAATCCCACCCAGGATCGATCCCGCGCGGGATCTCGCGGCGGTCGCCGGTGCGAGGGTCGGTCCAGGTGTACGTACCGTCCTGGGGCGCTTCACGCTTGACCTGGTTCTTCGGATCGGCTTCGAGTCTGGCCAGCTGACGATCCGTGATCGGCTCCACCCAACAGCCACAGCCCCACCCATTGGGCGGGTAGTGGGTTTTCCAGAACGGATCATCCCGCGGCAGGACGAGGTTGTTCCAGCTCAGATGTTCCGGTCGTGGATGCTTGGACCCCGAATGCCGATACCGCAGATGCGGCCGCATGCGGACGATGTCCGGATCCATGATCTGCGCCCACTGGCCGGCCTGATAGGCCGTCTGAATGTTGGTCTGGTAGATCAACCGGGCGCGCCATTCGCGGGTGCCCGTATGCGACCAGCCGTGCCGGTCGACGAGATCATCGAAATCCCGCTGGAACTCCTTGAAGCTGGTGCCTTTGGTGATTGCCTTCTCGACGGCGACCCGCAGATCGCCGAGCAAGGCATCGCGTGAGGCGCCCGCGACAGTGAATGCTCTCGCATGAGCTGCTCCATAGAGGTCAGTCCAGGCCTCCGTGGGGATCGACACCTTCGCCCTGTGGTGTTCGATCGCTTCCGGGAACGGTACATCCACCGCCTCAATCGCCATCCGTCGTCACCTCCGACCTGCCGATCACATCAGCCGCCGCCAGCGCGTCAGCGAGCACCGACGCGACATCCGACACGTCCAGGTCCGGCGACGCCTGGAGCAGCAGCTGGATCAGCTCATCATAGGACCCGGCCGACATCCAGATCTCACGGAGACGGTCGATCAATCGGGCGCGGGCGGGCGCGGTCTCGGCCAGGGCACGCGACGCGAGCACGTCGGGCACGCGGTCGACCGGGACGCCGACGGCCTCGGCAAAGGACGGGTCGGGAGCGGCTTCGGCCGACGCCGGGGCATCGGCGGGCGGGGTGGCCTTGATATCGACCCGGTCACCGCCGTAGGTATCGTTGATGTACTTCACCGGGGCGCGGTAGCCCATGCGATCGAGCCGTTCGTCGCGCTCGGACAGCTTGTCGAGGTCATCCGGCTCTGAGAAGTCGCGCCAGAGCTTCGGGTAGCCGGCCGCGATCGGCAGCGCGTTCACCTCGATAATCCAGCGCACGAGAGTTCGGTTGATGGTGTCGCAGACAAGGTCCGCATCGGCCTTCGCGAGTGCGAGGCGGACGTCGTTGTGGACCTCGCCGAGCGCCCGCGACCCGTTGTCGCCGGCCGATGTGCTCAACGTCTCGCCCAGGACCGCCTTGGTAAGCATCTGGTCGAGATACTCGGATAGTTCACGATAGCTGCCACCAGATGACGCCGCCTGGAGATAAGCGATCGAGATATCGTCCGGGGTCACAATCTTGCCGTTGCGGCCCAGATTGCGCAGATGATCAAGGATTTCCTTCTGGCGTGACTGGTCATACTGGCCGCTGTACTGCGCCCAAGTGGTCGGGTCCGAGTGCCGCTCATTGCTTTGAAGCCAAGCGGCCAGCACCTGCCGCTTGAACAGCGCCGGCCAATAGATCACCGACCCGATGCCGCAGCCATACAGATCATCATCGTGATCGTGGATGGTGTAGCGGTGTACCACCATCTTCCTGGCCGGCACCTCGATCCCGGCCAGCATCGAACCTCGGGTCAGCAAGCGCAGGTTACCCGACGCATCAAACCTGAACCGCCGCTGGTTCCGCGTCTTGGCCGCGGCAGCAATCCAGAGGCCGTCGCGATGCTCCCACATCACCTCGGCGACGGCGTACCCCTTCAGGATAGCGCCGAGCAGCCCCTTGGTGAGCCGGTCCAGACCGATCTCGTCGAGCTGGGCGCGCACGACCTCGGCCGCCCGCTTGTCTGCGCGGCGGTCGCTCGCCGGATCCACCCGCCACTCCCTTTCGATCACCGCCATGGTGCGCTTTGAAAGGACTGTGAAGGCCTCGGGATCGCGCCTCACCTCGTCATACAGGGCGGCACCCTGTGGGCCGCCGCGACGCGCGATGACGTCATCCTGGGGGGTGAGGAGGCCTGTATAAGCGGGCATCCACGGATCGGACGCGATGCCGGCAATCTCTCCGGGTGTCGGTTTCTCGGGCATCACATCCTCCGGTAGTCGTCGAGAGTGCCGGACAGGGCGCCGACATAGTCGCTGATCACCGCACGCTCATCCTGGTGGTCGACATCGCCGTCCTCAAGAGATCCAATCGGACCCGAGGGGCCGCCCCGCTGATCGCGCGCGAAGATCGCCAGCGCGGCGGCGATCACGGTATCGCCGTGCCGTGGCAGGCCGTCTCGGCCCTTGCTGCGGCGGCTGCCCACCTGTGGCACCCCGCGGATAAGTTCGATCGCGCGGTAATCCGCCTCGACATCCGGGTCCGCCGGTACCGGCAGGTCGCCATCTTCCATTGCCGCTTTGCACCGGGGCATATGTTCCCGATACCACTCCGTCGACAGCTTGATTTCCGACACTCGGCGGCCGCCGAATTCCAGCGTCATGGCCTCCGCAAGTGCGGCACCATTGCCAGTTGCATCAAGGGCCATGTGATGTAGACGGCCCAGGCGCTTACCGAGCCACACCAGGATGCGTTCCTGAGCCTTGAACGGCACGTTCCGGAGTTCAACAACGAAGGGCGTGATCCACTGATTCGCCACTTCGGCGAGCGCCCAGATGCACGTGGCGTCGACGGTGCGTCCGAAGTCCGTGCCGAGCACAGATCGCGCGGGGACCGGCATGGCGTCAATGACCGCGGCAAGCACGTCCTCAATCCAGTCGTCTACCACGGCAACCATGCCAGTCGAGCCGGCGGCCAGCAGGTCGGCCGGCGCCGTCCACCGAATTACCGGGATCTGAGGATCCCGGACCTGAGCAAGCAGCGACGCCTTGAAGTAGGCGCCACCTCCGGTCCGTGGGATGACGTCAAGTTCCTCGTCTGCGTTATCGCGGTAGATCCCGCGTATGAGTGTGATCCACTCGTCCTTTGTCCGGCCGCCATGGCGACCGGTGAACTTGATACGCTCGTAGAGACCATCGCCAACCGCGTCATCAAAGGTAATCCGCACCAGTCCGGCGCCCGTGACGCGGCCGGCCCGCACGTCCTCAACCAACGCCGCGAACGGGTTGTCAGCACCATCATGAGTGCTGAGCACCACCACCCGACCGCCCCACATGGTGAGGGCCAGCGCTGCTTTGAGGATTTCTTCAAGGTCGGTGACAAAGGCAGCTTCATCGATCAGCACCAGCCCCTGCCGGCCGCGCAGTGCACGGGGCGTTGACGGCAGGGCCTCGATCACATAGCCGGATGCCATACGGATGCGCAGGGCCTGCATTGACCGCGTTTCGCCACTTGGCAAGAGGTCTTCAAAGATGAACTCTTCCGCCTCGCCGGCGATCTCATTGATGCCTGCCGCCCAGTCCGCACAGGCCTGGATGAACTCTCGCGCCATTTCCAAGCTGGTGCCCAGATAATAGACGTTCGATCCGCCCGCCGCCTTGCTGGCCGCCGAAGTGAGGACCGCCAGGAAGGCTAGAGCCCAGGTCGCTCCAATGCGTCGCGACTTCTCAACGACGGTCAAGGCATGCGTACTGACCGTCTCAAGCAAGCGACGCTGGTATTTCAGCAGCAGGTCGGCGCTACTCATACGTCGACCTTGAGCACGGCCCGGGTGAGCTTGGCGATCAGATCGGCGGAGGCGCCGGCCGACTTGGCGGTCGCAGCCGCGGCTTCGGCGGCCTCGCGCCGCGCCTTGTCGGCCGCCCGCTTCTCCGCCTGGAGCACGCGGTCCGCGTCCACCTTCCTCGCGCTGGCCGCGTTCTTAATCGCCGATGACAGCATCATCAGCTCTTTAGGGTCGAGGGTGGCACCATCGCCAGCGCCCGCCAGCGACACCTTCAAAATCAGCCCCTGCAGAAGCTCGATCGAGGCGCGATTCATGACATCGTCATCGGCGTCGTCGCCGAGACGGTCGACCACCGCCTCCGCCACGCTCCGCGCCTGCATCGTCCGCGCGCGAAGCTCGTCGAGACGTTTGATGTAGACCCCCAGCCCACTGCGGCTGACATCGGTCACGCCCAGGCCGTCGAGGTGAGAGCGGATCTCGTCGATCGTGTGCCCGCGCTGGCGCAGACCCCGGATCGCGTCCAGGATCTCGGGCGGCAGCCGGTCCACCTTGCTCGGGCGCGCCATGGGATCAGTCGCCGATCAGGGGGTATGCCACGCCCGGCACCGCCGGCACCTGCCGACGCAGGTAGAGGCGGCCGCGGGGGGTGATTTCGGCGCCGAGCACCATGCCGCGATACCAGTCCGTCTTGACCAGTCCGGCTTCGCGGAGGTGTTCAATGTCCTCTCGCACCGTATCTGGCGCCGAGGACATGCCGCGATACTTCAGAGCCCAGAGGTTCGCGCCGATGACGGATTCATTGGCCGCGCCTTCCTGTTCGACCAGGATCCGCAGGATCGAAAGTCGCCGGCCGGCGGCGGGGTCCATCCGGTCCGAGAGGTCATGGTCGCTCATTTCGCTTCGAGCCTCCTGATGATGTACTCCTCGACCCGCTCGATGGCGCGGCCTTGACGGCGCTGCTCCTCGCCCACCGTCGCGATACCGCCCTCCAGGCGGGCCAAGGCCTCGCGGAGGGCGGCGACATCCTCGACGGTGGGCAGGTGGCGGATGTCGGCTTCAAGGCGCTGCGTCCGCTCGGCAAGCTCCGCGATATCGTCGGCGGCCGGCATGTGCCGCACCTCACCTTCGATCCGCTGAAGCCGGCCGGCGAGATCCGACAGACCGGCCTGGACGGGGACCAGCGTCTCGCGCAGGTCGTCTTGAGAGACGAGCCCGCGCCGCACCACCCATGACAGCACGGGCACCACGAGCGTGCCCGTCGCCATGACGACGATACCGAGGGCCGGCACGATGTCCTTCAGCCACTCCGGCATCGCCTCTCCCTTTCCTCTGCCTTGGCGCAGTCGATGCAGGTCCGCGCCCAAGGCAGCGCTGCGCGCCGCTCAGCGGGGATCGCATCCCCGCAGACCCGGCAGGTCGGCCGCCCCACAGGCCGCGGGCGGCGGAGGTGGCGGGCGAGCGCGTCGGCCGCCGCCTGCGCCGCCCGGTCGGCTGCGATGTCGGCGTCGTCAGCCATTGGTGGACCTCCCGGGGAGGCGGGCGGTGACGTAATCCCAGAGGTCCGCCGCGCCGTCCGCGCCAGCGAGGTCAAACCGCGAGAGGGCATCGGGCACCCTCCGCCTCAAGTAGTTGACGGCCACTTCGACGGCCTGGGTTTTACCCTCGGGTGTGGTGATGGCGGCGCCCAGCAGCTGGGTCGCATAATCGATCGCCGACAGGGTGGCGTCTTCCAGGTACGCCCGCACTCGGGCGTCCTGCTCCAGCCCCAGCCAGACGACCGCACGGTTGATCAGCCGCACCGCATAGCCGCCGGCGATCACGCCGATCGCACCGAGCACGCTCTCGATCACCGGGCCGACGGCAGCCGTCGCGGCACTGGCGGTGGTGTCGGCGGCATAGACCACATTGGCGACCAGGGCCGACAGCAGCAGCAGCAGAACTGCCATGGCCGCCAGGGTTGAGAGGATGAAGGATGTGCGGGCGAGCAGGGTGCGGATCGTCATGTCAGACCTCGTCATAGGCGCGCGACAGCCAGCCGCGCACGAAGCGCGCGCCGAACTGCGTCGTGGCCGCCAGCAGCCGGTAATATCCAGCGGCTTCAGATCGGATTGCGTGGATCAGATCAGGGCCGATCCGGGCGATCGCCGCCCGCGAGATCGGGCCGAGCGCGCCGTCCTCGGCCAGCGCCTCACCGTGGGCGCGGCAGGCCCGCTGGATCAGCTTGTGCGCTTGCACGGGGCCCATATTGACGGCGAGATCGAGAGCCTTGCTCGCGAGCGGGTCAGGCAGGGCCGCGTAGTCGAGGGCATCCCACCACAGCACGCGGTAGATGATCTCGGCATCCGCCCGCGTCAGGCGGCGGATGGTGTCGGCCGTCACCTGCGAGGGGATCGCGAGCCCGGCCTGGGCGAGACGGCGACGGTCGGCCGCACTCAGGCGGCGCAGGTAGTGGATCGAGACACCCCACTGAGTGATCCCACCCGGATCGGCCGGGTCATCGGCGAGACCACCCTCGTGGAGTAAGAGACGCCCGACGGCCGCTCGATAGCGGGCGTCGGGCGAGGTGTCGGGCTGGGGATCGCCCGTCGGGAGGATCGTGACCATGGCCACGATTTTCGCGCGGGCCGGCGGGCGCGATCAGGGGGACAGATGTTCACATCCGCCGGGTAGGTCGAGATCCAACTGCCGCCCATCCTGCCGCCGCAGCCGCCGGCGATGCGCCCGCCCGCAGGTCGGGCAGACGGGCGCGGGCTCCACGTCGTCCGGCCCGCCATTGCCGCGGGCGACGCCGGCGGTCAGGCGGGCCGCGTGGGTCTCGGTGATGCCCAGCTCGCGGGCAATGCGGGCATGGGTCCAGCCCTCCGCCCTCAGCCGCCGCGCCCGGGTGGCCCGGATCAGCGGCGCCGCGGAAGGCACGGGGTGCGTGTCGCCACCCAGTTCCGACCGGCACACCAGCCGGGCCGCCTGGACGCCCAGAACCCGCGCCAGCTCGTGCCCCGGCCGCACGTCGCGGGGCACGTACAGCCGGGTGCCCCCGTGCGCCTCGGCCAGCCGCAGGGCGGCGTCGACGCCGGCGATGCGGGCCACGATCGACAGCATGCCGGGCAGGGTGTCGGGCTTCGGGGTCCAGGTCATGGCGTCACCTCTTGAGGTTTTCGCCGGGCATCACCACCCAGCACCAAGTGCCCCGCACTTCGGTTCCGTCCCTCCACCGCCACCGAACCCGCAGGACGTGACGACTGCCCTCAGGCCGATGACGGATCACCACCCGCTCGGCCACCAGCCGCCCACCAGCGGCGGTGTGGCGGGCATGGGCCGCGGTGGCGGCCGCCGGCCAGCCCGGCAGGGGCTTCATGCCGCCCTCCGCCGGCGGACTTCCACCCCAAGGGCAGCGATCACGGCGTCGAGTTCCGAAGCCCCCATCCGGCCGAGGTCGACCTGGGCCGCAAGCTGCCCGCCCCGCCGCTGCTGGGCCTCGATCACCGCCCGGCGCGCTTCCAGCGGCCCCGCATCGGCCGGCGGCCAGTCGACCCCGCCCTCACGGGCGATCCACGCCTTCAGGGCCTCGATCACCTTCGCGAGCGTGGCCGGGTCGACCCAGTTCATGGCGCTGATACCCGTCTGCCGCTGGATCCACTCCCCCAGGCCCGTCTCCGACGGGTCATAGGTGATGCCGAGATTGTGCGCGGATACCCACAGGGCCCGGATCTTGCGGGCCTGCGCCGACCCGGCCGGGCGTCGATCGCCCTTGCGCCGGCGCGACTTCGGCGCCCACCCGGCCGCCCGCAGCGCATCGAGCACTCGCCCGAGGTCGGCGGCCGACGCGGCCGCGGCCGAGCGACTGCCGATGGTGCGGGCATAGATGTCCCGGAGACCATCGTCCGAGAGCCCCAGCTCCCGGGCGGCGGCCCGCACGGTCCGAAGCCGCAGCGTCCTGTCATCCATGGCGGGCCTCCTTCAGGGCCGCATCGACGGCAGCCCTCAAATCGGGGGTGTTCAGCTCGGCGATTTCGTCGGCCGGCAAATCGTCCGGCACGTCGATCACGACCGAAACCGCCAGAGGGCCCTCGGAGAGGATCTGCCACCCGGCCTCCAGATAGGCCTCAAGGGCCCCGTAGGGGATCGTGGTGACATAGCGGGGCAGGTTAGCCATGGGCGGCCTCCCCGATCACGGCGAGCAGCTGGGCCCGCGCCAGCCGCCGGCGGCGCTGCGCCGCGGCGCAGACGTCGCGGGCGTGGCGGGCGGCCGCCCGCGCAGCATCCCAGGCAAGCTCGGCGTCGAGGGCCGCGGCCTGGGCGGCCGCGTAGGCCGCGGCGGCGGCGGTGGCTTCATTCGCTGCCATCGTCGCCCCCTGCTGCCGGCCGGTAGGCCGTCAGCCACCGATTGCGGGCTGCGTCACATGCCTTTTCCGCCTTGGCGTGAGCCGCCCTGGCCGTCTTCGCGGCCTTTTCGGCCCGCAACATCTTGAGGCGGGCCTCCGTCTCGCGGAGGTGCGCCTCGTCGTAGGCCTCTCCCAGGGCCTCCAGGTCACTACCCGCCATGCTTCGCGCCCCCCTTCTTGATCATCTCCCGCAGCCGCCCGAAGGCGGCCAGTTCGTCCAAGATCACCACCCCCCGTCGGCCCCGCATGCCTTTGGCGCCCGACGCCCACTCCCGCAGCCTCGTCGCCATATCGTGCGCCTGGAGCGCCCGGGCAGTGATCGCCATGCGCTCGTCGCGCGGCGCCAGCCGGGCGGCCAGATCGAGATCGTCGACGATCTGATCGAGGTCATCGGCCGCGCGGGCCAGGATCGTCTGATAGCTCATTCACCCGTCTCCCGAACTGCCCTGAGGATCTCCAGGTACCGCGCCCGCACCACGTCGAGGGCATGCTCAGCCGCCGCCCGCTCAGCAGCCGCCCGCGAAGCGACGGCGCGGTGGTGGCGGCGGTGGAACCACCGACGCAGTGCCGACCACTGCCAGCCCGCCTCATCCGCCACGAGTTGCTGGGCGCGGGCCTCCCCGGCGGCCGCAATGGCGCGCCGCCAGATGGCATAGGCATCGGCTTCCGCGCCCGGCGCCGCCACGTCGATGCCACGGATCGCCGTCTCCAGCTCGCCCGTCATGACAGCGGCATCCCAAGCGCGCGCTTGTAGAGGTCGAGCAGGTCGTCCTGCTCCGCCACGTCCTGCGGCTCCATCCTGCGGAGCTTGATCAGCTGCCGCATGACCTTCGTATCGAAGCCGTTGCCCTTGGCTTCGGCGAAGACCTCGCGGATGTTCGCCGCGATGCCGGCCTTCTCTTCCTCCAGCCGCTCGATCCGCTCGATATACGAGCGCAGAACGTCGCCGAAGATACCTGCGACCTCGGTCATGGCGTCACCTTGTCGATGTTGTGAGGGGTGAGAGTGAAGGTCAGAGCGACCACCCAGGGGTTGGCGCACCAGCCCTTGGGGCCCCAAGTGCCGTAGATGCGGCCCCATGCCGCGCCGAAGGCAGCGATGGGCATCACCCATGACGGCGACCGCGACCTGAGCGTGTCGGCGGGCGTCAGCGGTTCGAGAGCGTATCGATCCGCCCAGGTCGGGCCCATCTCGATGCGTCTCACGCCCTCGGCGAAGATGTCCGCCTCGCTGATATCCTTCAGGCGTTCGACGCGGACGTCTGTCAGCGCCAGCGTGGCCCGGCTGGCCCATCGCGGCAGGCCGGTGCTCGGCCGCCACCGCGGCGGGTCCGCCCGATCGAACGCAGACCGGTAGTAGCAGACGCGGTCCAGCGTCGGGGCAACGGCCATCGGCAGCCCGCCCCACGGACCCCACCGCACCTCGTCGGATCGGTCCTGGCCGTAGGCATGACAGAGCGCGTGGGCTTCCCGGACCCAGAGGCGGTCGCCGGGCTTGTAGGGCACCGGCAGGGGCATGAGGCTCGCCAGCGTTCGCCCCTCCGGATGGATCAGCGGGATCGGGAGCCGGTGCTGGGTCTTGATGCCCTTCACGACGGCCGGCACCCACAAGGCCGGGATGTTGATCGGATAGTCGGCCATCACTGCTCCCCCAAGAGGCCCGCCGCCGGGGCCGCGCCCCGAAGCGGCGCATCAATCCTCACGGCCCGGCCGGCGGCCGCCCCCGCGGCTTTGGCCCGGCCGATGTCCTTGACTGCGGTCTTCCCCGCGGCGAGGGGGCGCTTGCGCCGGAGCGCGATCCCGCGGCGCGCCAGCTCGTCGTCCAGGGGTGACAGGGCGGCTTGGATGCGAGCGACCCCATCCTCGGGCGACACCCCATCCAGGCCCTTCCTCTTCCAGAGCCCGAGGACGAGCTGCTGGCCGACCGAGACAACAAACTCGGTGAGCCAGGCCCTCGCAGCCGCCGCGCGGGTCTTGGGCAGCCGCCGGCGCTGATAATCGGCAGAGGCGCGGTAGGCGGCGAGCCCATCACCCGCCGCCCTGCGGATCACCTCGTGCACATACTCGGCGACCAGCACCGCCGCGGGCGCGCCGAAGTAGACGATCACCCGCCCACCGGATGAGGACGACGAGTGATAGCAGCGGCAATCCGCGAAAAGCGCGACCACCGGCCACAGGTTGTCGAGCGGCGTCCGCCGGCCAGCCAGCTCGACTTCCCGGGCCTCGGCGAGGGCGGTTTCGAGGGCCGCTTCGTCCAGGCCGTGCGCGGCCAGCAGCTCGGCCGCCTTGGTCGCGGCTGCCAGCGCTTCCGCGGGCGTGCACCCGCGGTCCGTGGTCATCGCACGAAGCGCCTGGATCCGGGCGCGGATGCGGGTGAGATCTGCGGTCATCGCCCGTGCCCCCACGCGACCAGCTCGTCGGGCGTCATCGCCCGATAGTGGGTCACCGCGTATTCCAGCGGCTCCCCGTCGCGGTCGGTCCAATGGGGCACGACCTTCTTCTTCTGCTCCGCGTAGGACCGGGGCGACAGCAAGAAGGCCAGGGACGACAGCATGGCGCCCCGCTCACCGCCGCCGACGGTCCGGACCATCATCGGTGCGCTGGTAAGCCAGATCAGCTTGGGGGTGACGGCCCGGACCTGGAGTAGGTCCAGGGGGTTCATGCCCTCCGCCGCCGCCCAGCAGGCAACGATCCGGCGCGAGACGCAATTGCGCAAGTGACTGTCCTCAGGCAGTCCGGTTGCCAGCTCGGCCGCCCTTGCCAGCGCCGCGACAGCCCCGCAGGTCGAGCCCTTCTGCCGGAGCGTCTTCTTGAACACCTTTCTGGCGTCGTCGTAGGTATTGGTCATAAATCGTACCCTTTGAGGTATGCGAGCCGCTGCACCGCGGCCCTCAATGGTGTCGGCATCCATGCCCGCCCGAACTGCCAGATCAGTAGGTCCAGCACGTCCCGCTCAGCATCTGCGATCGCGTCCTCAGTGGTGACGCACGCCGCCGGCTCGGGTGTCGGGCGAGCCGCTTCCAGCGCGGCGAGGCGCTGTTCGATCGCTTCCAGGCGGTCGAGTTCGGACATGGCCTCTGCCAGTTACAGCCGCCGCAGCGGGATGACCTTGCCCATCCCGGCCGCGGCCCTCTCGCGCGCGACCCGCGCGGCAAGATCGATCTCCATCTCCCGCACGCGCGCCGCGATACACAGCAGCAGCGCCACCACCTGTTCCCACTCATGGGCAGGGATCTCAGTGGGGGCGGCCTTGTCGAGCCGCGAGACCAGCTCGCGGATTTCCGTAGACGGGGTCATTTGCGTCCTCCGGTTGCGGCGACCCCGTACAGGCACGTCTTGCAGGCGCGCCACGTCTGGATCGCGAGGTGTGAACTGGTCGGCGGCCGCGGATCCGTCCGGATCCGACGGCACCGCGTTTCGTCAATGCGCCCCAGGACGGGGCAGTCGACGGCCTGGATGATCAGGCCGCGCACAGCCGCCTCGACCCGCGCGTAAGAGCCGTCATAGGTCCGACGCAGCACCCGGTGGACGACCATCGGGTCGTATCGGATCTGGTAGGCCACGGCGTTCGCAGTCCGGGTCTGGGCGGCATAGGCCAGAGCCCGCACCCAGTCCGGCAGGTCGTGCCCCCATGCCGCCATCGCCGTGCCGACATGGTCAGTGCCGGGCTGCGGGGTACCCTTCTTCGGGCCGCGCTTACCCATCGCCGACCTCGCGCGCGATCGGCCGGCCGAGCACCTTGCCGGTGTTGCGGTCATAGACCGCCTTCAGCTCGATCACGGCAGGGGGCAACGGGCCGGTGAGGGCCGAGGGCAGCAGCTCGTAGACCATGCGGCCCGCTTCACGGGTTCTCACGAGCAAGCCGGCTGCGGTCAGCGCCTCGCAGTATTCCTTCGCTGACGCCTCCGATACCGAGACGTCGGTCGTCCTCGCCCAGTAGGCGAGGTCACGGGCCGTGACCCGTTTGTGGATCGTGAGGGTGCGCCACATCTGCTCGCGCCCGAGCCCCCGCGTGTACCGCGTGCCGTCGCGGCGGATCATCGGGGTGAGCGGGCCGGGGTCCTCTGCCAGGCCCCACACAGTGGTTCCATGGGCGCCAACCCGCAGCCGGGTCAGGATCCCGGCCCGGCCCAGCCGGGCCATGTAGCCGATGATCGTGGCCCGGGTCGACCGGGTCGCGGCGCAGGCCTCGGCCACCTCGCGCACCGTGACCTCGCCCCGGGCGAGGCAGGCCTCGCGAATCAGGCGCCAATAGGCCTGATGACCGCGCGGCGCCTCGGCCTCTGCCAGTTCCGCCATGATCTTGATCGAGCGGCGGGCCATCAGATCCTCCGCATCTTCGACGGCGCGGCATCCCACAGGGGCCGATCGCCCCACCGGGCGGCGTCGACGACGTCGAGGCCTTCGGCTTCCGCCCAGTCGCGCACCGCATCGATCCCGACGCAGATCCGCCGGATCCGGCCATCGGCCTGGATCGCGATGCGGTCGGTCAGATCGCGGGTCATCGCGACTTCGGGAGCGTACAGCTTGGCCAGGACCTCGGCATCGTCTGCCGTCGCCGGCTGCGCGGCCGTCCAGGCGAGCACCCGGTTATGCAGCCGCTCGTTCCGCCGCATCGCCTGAGGCAGCAGCTCTTCGCCGATCAAGATCACCGGCGCACCAGTCTTGTTGTGGATGTCGCGCAGGGCCTCGTCGTAGCCCTTGGTTACGGCGTGGTCGGCTTCGTCGATGATCAGCAGGGTTGGGGCTGCCGCCAGCGCCTCGATCACGGCCTGATGGAGGTCGGCCGTGGTGCCGCGGGCTGGAGCGCCCACCGCCCGCGCGAGGTGTTCCAAGAACTTCTTGGTGGTCCACAACCGCCCGAGTTCGAGGTAATGGGCCCTGAACTCGTTCGCCGCATAGGTCGAGGCGCAGGTCTTGCCAAACCCCGAGGGGCCGTAGAACACGCCGATGCCCGGCAGATGGCCGCGGCGGCCGCAGAGGCGGCCGGCGAGTTCCCTGAAGAGGGCAACATTGGTCAAAGGCGCAACCGTGTGCATTCTCAATACTCCTGAATAAGTACCAATGGTTGTCTCTGCGGCCGCAGCCCCGCCTTCAGCCCGATTTCCCGGGCGGGCAGGCGTGTCAAATTCAGCGCCGCCGTTCCCGGGCGACGCCGGCTTCCATCATCGCGATATCCCTCACCTCGGTGGCGATGGCGGCGTTGATCGCCTCAATCTCAGTCAGGGCCGCCACCATTTCGGTCAACGACCACGTCACCACCGGGGCCGCCTCGGCCTCGATATCGGTCCAGTCCACCGGGGCCAAGGTATAGATGTGCCCGCCTTCGGCACGCGCTTCCGCGTGTGTGGTGATCCGGATAATCGACAGACCGAGCCGGTCGGCGCGGGAGCGCAAATTGTTGATTTTGTTCATCGATCCTCCTTCAGCGCGCGAGGATGGCCGCGCGCTGTTCCTCAAGATCCCGTCTGACCCGGTATTCGGGTCTGGTCCTGTATTTCGCGAGCCAGGACGACTCGCTTTCCGTGATGCTTTCGCCGGCATCGACCCGCCGCTCGATCTCCCGCGCCCGGGCGTACCGCACCTCGGCCTCGGTCGCCGCGGCCGGCGCCGCAGCACCCGGCCGGATCTCGACCACCTGCGCCGAGCGCTGCCATTCGGCCGCGGCGGCAGAGAGGGCTGGCGCGGGCGCCTCTGTCGGTTTCTGAGTGGGCGCCACGCGGATGCTGGTGATCCGCGGGATATCCGGTGTGGCCGGCAATTGGTGCTCGACAACCTGCCCCGCGAATTCGGCGTCGATTTCCTCGATCCGTCGCTCAGCGGTTTTCAGGCGGCGCCGGTGGCGCTGCCGCGCGATGTGCTCCAAGGCATCTGCCGACACTTCGGGGACGACATTCGCATCGCGTTCAGCAATGCAGATAGCCCGTCCAGACGCATCGCGGACCCACACGCGCGACGCGTCATGGATGCTGTAACCCACGCGCACTCGCTGATCCGTGTAAGGCACGAGTTGATCGTCGTAGTACTTCCCCCAAGGCAGGGTCACCCACCCACGCTGACACGTCCGCACTTCGTAGATGCGGTCGATGTCATCAAGCAGCGCCTGTGGCAGTACATCGGGTTCCCAGCCATCCGCACGCGCCTGGGCCATGGCCTCTGCCGGGGTTTGGTAACGGGTGCGGCCGGTCTCGTCATCGCGCACACGCCGGAGCGCCCGATGCGGGCTGTTGTTATAGGCATCGACGCGGTCGCGGAGCAGGTCCAGGAACTCCGCCCATGACAGCAGCACCCGGCTACCGCCAGTGGACCTGACATCACGCTCGATCCGCTTCGAGACCCGCTTCAGGGCTTCGGGATCCATCAGCGCCCCTTGATAGGTCGGCAAGGCGCGCTCAGCGGGCCCCCACAATGTGGCCATCAGCCGCTCGATTTTCCCGCGCGACTGCGGCCGTCCCGGGGTCGATGTCTCGTGCATTACACCGCAGCGAGCGAGCATGCCGATTTCATCTCCGCCGACCTGACGACCCGCGAAACCTGGGCCGTTATCCGTATAAGCGACACCGGCCCGCCCGAAGCGGGTGAAGGCGTGAAGGTATGCGTCCCGGACAACCAACATTCCTTCGGCCAGCCCGACCGACCACCCGACCACCATGCGGGTGGCGACATCGAGCACCGCCACCACCTCGGGCCGGAATGGGCGGCCGTGTTGGGGGTGCGCGACCGCCGACTTGAAGGCGTGGCCATCGGCCGTGATCACATCCATGGGCATCAATCCCTCAGACGATCTGATCTTGTGGCCGCGCAACCCCAACAGTGCATTCGGGCCACGTCGGCCGGCCTCCCGAACCTGAGGCGGCAGCTTGTCCAGATAGTGGCGCGCCTGGGCATAGGTCGGCGGCTCGACACCAGCTGGCAGGCGCCGCGCCAACTCGATCAGCGCCTCCGTGAGGGGCGGGTTGGTGGGGCGCCTATATATACTGAGTAGCGCTGATCCCCAGGCCGGCTCAGGCCGGGCCGCCGGCGCCAGCGGCAACAGCCCGGTCCAGCCTTCCCGTGCACGTGCCGCCCGCCACCGCTTCACGGTCCGCTCCGACAGCGTCCGCCCACCCCCTTCGGCCGACCGCGCATTCGCGAGCGGCACGAAGCGCGCCAGCTGCTCCGACAGCGACCCATCGGCCGCGGCCGAAACCAGCGCCCGGATCGCTCGATCCGACCCGTGCACCTCGGCCAGCCGATCGACTTCCGCGAGCAGCGCCGCCCGGGCGTCTGCCGCCCGCCGCTGCCAGTCCGCGGCTGCCACGGCGGGCGCGGGCGCGGAAACCTCTGGCAGTTTTTCGGACCGGACTTCGACGGCCTGGTTCTCGGGCTGGGTGGTGAGCTGGTGTCGGGCCAGCTCCTCCCGCACCTCGGCAGGCAGGCGCGTGACGTCATAGAGCTTGATCGGACGGCCATTCGTATGGGCCTCGATCACATGGGCCCAACTGCCGCGATCCGCGCGCAGCTGGACGGCGCGCTTGTGAACGCCGAGAGCGTCGGCGATTTCTCGCGCGGACAGCAGCAGCTTGCCGGTCATCGACGACGCCCTCCCATGAGGGCCCGTTCCTCGTCCCGCAACTCTGCGATGCGCCGCCGCAGCTGGCCCAGACGAGCATCCCTCGCCTCCTGTCCCATGAGGACAAGGCTTCCCCGCTTGGCGGCGAGCAGGCTTTGCAGGCAGGCACTATCGGTCGCCGCTTCGAAGGCGGCCGCGAACTCGAACGGAAAACGATGCCGGTCTTTTGATCGCGCGGTCCACGCGTTCAAGGTCGCTTCGCTGATATCCGCGGCCGCGAGATCGCTCATGCGGGCCGCAATTTCGGACCGCGAGAGGGGTGTTTCCTTGAGAGCCTGGGCCAGGACCCCACACAGTTCTTCGCCATAGGCGAGGCTGCCAGAGACCAGCCGCGGGGCGCGCGGGATTTCCCAGAACCCATCTTCCAAGGATAGTTGCCGGGGGTCGCGGCGCCCGCTCTTCATGCAGCACCTGCATGTCTACGAGGCCGCTTGCCTTCGACATTGCGCCCCCCGGAGCGGGCAGTAGACTTCACGGGATGCCGCCGATGGCCGGCAGCATCGTAGCGTTCCGGGAACAGGGCTTCGGGCGTGAGATCAAGCGCATCTGCGATCGCAACTTCCTGCAGATACAGGGGCGATCGCAGAGCTTGGCTTACGACGCTCTTGCTCCAACCGTGCGCGCGTGCGATTTCCGCCAGGGACGTGTTCCGCAGTCGCAGCTGCATCACGATCCAAGCGGTACGCACATAGGGGTCAGTCGGTACGGAGAGGGTCATATGTCACATCACACGTCAGGTTTTGAGTCGGGTGTCTGGTCACTTCACTCGTATAGACATGACATACCCATATGGAGTTTTCAAGCCCTCATGGAGATTCGTATTGGCGATATGAATCTCCATAATCTGGTTCAGATAGCCATATGGAGATTTTTGTTGAGGATCAGCCCCTTGGGGCAAGCAGGCCGCCTGCCCGCAGATTTGCGTTGGGATTCACATTGCGAGGCGCCCGATGCGAACGTCTAAGAGGGCCGGAGGCTCGTCCGAATTCGGCAAGCGCCTACGGGAAACAAGATCCAATATGGGTATGCAACAGCACGAGCTGGCTTCTCTTCTGGGTGTTTCTCTCAACACCTATGGCCGCTACGAACGGGGAGAGAGTTCACCCGACGTAGACGTTCTGGAACGGCTGATATCCATGGGTATTGACGTTCACTGGCTGCTCACAGGCGCGCCGGCTGAACATCAACGAGCCCCTGCCGAGGTCGACCCGCAGCTCATGGGCATGATCGTCGACGCGGTGCGGGCGATGTACCGTGCCGAGGGCGCAGCGATCCCGGATCGGACCTTGGGAGAGGAGGCGAGCAGGATCTACACCGAGATAGCACCGCGGCAGGGCGACCCCGCCGCCGCCCTCATCGCCCTGGGCGAGATCCTCGCCGACAGGCGGCGGCGGCTTCAGGACAGCAGGAACAACCCGGCCCGTAGCGCCAAACGCCCGGCCTGAAGCTGGTTCATCTCCGCAAAGATCCCTCGTTCACGCCATCCGGTCCTTCCCAGCCGGATCGCGCGCTTATCAAGCCCTTAACAATCGCCACCGGTGATTTCGAGCCATGAATTCTTAATGTTTGATTAATACGAGCGGATGTATTCGCCTCATGCGCGCGAATGCATCCGCTGGTTGCCATTTCTCACGATGGATCGGCCATCGGCTGTACCGCACGGCAAGCGCCGACGCCTTTTCGGGATGCGCTTCGGGAACGACATGACGGGCGAACGTTCATCTCATTGATTATGTGAGATTTTTTATCTCCCGAAGCGCCCAACGCCACTTTGCACGTGATTCGGGATGCGCAGCTCACCCTGCCGATTCACGTCCATAGCTCCGCGGCCGGCTGCCCGGCGCCTTCGGCCAAATCGGCAGGGTGACAAACCTCGCCACAATTGGTCTCGCCGCCCTTTGAGAGCGCTTCCGGACATGACAAAGGGGCCGCAAATCGCTCTGCGGCCCCCGAAACCCGTTTTATCCCGTCACATCAGCACCCTATCCGGCCTCGTCCAGCCTGATCCAGGGTAATCCCGGGTGCCATATCGTTCAGTAACTCACAATCGTCGACCGCCTGGCCCTGCACGACAAGCCGGGTGCGGCGGAGCGGCCGGCGGGGCATTGAGCGGCCCGGGCGGCCGGCATCGAATGCGATGGCACCAGGGTACTGACAGTGTCTATACTTTTTCAGCACAGATACCTTGGGGGAGACGTGCCGTGCCTAAGGAAGCCGTCTTTACGATGAAGCTGGATGCCGAGCTGCGCGCAGCATTCATGGCCGAGGCTGCGGCAGAAGATCGCCCGGCATCGCAGGTCGTTCGTGAATTGATGCGCGACTATATCGAACGGCGTCGTCAGAGCCGTGACTACGACACTTATCTGCACCGAAAGGTTGAAGCCGGACGCGCGTCGATACGTGCCGGACAAGGTCGGCTCAATGACGAGGTCAAAGCTGATTTCGCGGCGCGTCGGGCGCGGCTGGCAGGGTCTGACGCGTGATCGTGCTCTGGACGCCCGAGGCGGAGCAGGACCGGGCATCGATCTGGGAGTACATCGCGACGGGCGACCCGCATGCCGCCCGACGTCTCGACGAACTGTTCGACCGTGCAGCAGATCGCCTGACAGCATATCCCGAGATGGGCAAAGCCGGCCTCATCCCCGGTACGCGTGAGTTGATCCCACATGAAAGCTATCGCCTGATCTACGAGATCCATGGCGATGCCGTCTGGATCATCGCCCTGGTGCACACCTCTCGCCAATGGCCCCCGCTGATCACCCCACCCCGAACCGATCGATGATCGTCACGCCGGTGCCGGGGAAACGGTCCATCATGGTCGGCGGGCGGCTGCCTTCGCAGGCCCTCTGCAAATCTGTCCCGTCTCGCGCGCGAACCCCAAGCTCCCGTAAAAATCCCGGGAGGTTCGCGGAAAAAATTACCACTGTTTTTCAATTGGTTAAATTTCACAATTTATTATTGTTCATGCTTTGGCATGACCTCCAGAAGAGGTTCGCGCGGATCGCCTTTTTCCGGACCCGGATTCAGGATATTAAGAGGGGGTGGGTCGCACCCTTGCGGGTGCGTGGATTGAAACATCCAGGCCGGCCAATAGAGGCTTTGGCCGATCGTCGCACCCTTGCGGGTGCGTGGATTGAAACGGCCACCAAGGGGCTGATTGCCGGGGCGGTCGTGTCGCACCCTTGCGGGTGCGTGGATTGAAACTGATCCAGATCGTGTGCGTCCGGTCGAGTGCATCGTCGCACCCTTGCGGGTGCGTGGATTGAAACGGGCTGTGGCAGCTGTGCTTTGGCAGCAATGCCGTCGCACCCTTGCGGGTGCGTGGATTGAAACAACGACCCGACCTTGTGGTCGGCGCTGACCAGTGTCGCACCCTTGCGGGTGCGTGGATTGAAACCATGCGCTGCCAGACGGCAGCGGATAAAAACCGAGTCGCACCCTTGCGGGTGCGTGGATTGAAACCGTGCTCCGGGCATATACGGCGCCATCCTGTCTAGTCGCACCCTTGCGGGTGCGTGGATTGAAACCGCCGGAAGGCGACGATGGATGCGGCCTGGGAGAGTCGCACCCTTGCGGGGGCGTGGATTGAAACACCTGTCGTTATCGCGGTCGTGGTGAGGATCAGGTCGCACCCTTGCGGGTGCGTGGATTGAAACCCAGCCCCGCGCCGCCCACGAAAAATACGCGAAGTCGCACCCTTGCGGGTGCGTGGATTGAAACGTAGCCGCGAGGGTGGTCTCGTCGATGATCCCAGTCGCACCCTTGCGGGTGCGTGGATTGAAACACCATGGGCGCGACAGGCACGCTGGATCAGCTTGTCGCACCCTTGCGGGTGCGTGGATTGAAACGTCCGAGAGCCCCAGCTCCCGGGCGGCGGCCCGCGTCGCACCCTTGCGGGTGCGTGGATTGAAACTGCGCCGGCTGATGGACGGCTGGTGGCGCTGGCCCGTCGCACCCTTGCGGGTGCGTGGATTGAAACCTGGGCCAGGGCGGGGATCATGCGATGCCCAGGATTGTCGCACCCTTGCGGGTGCGTGGATTGAAACCCGGGCACGGGCGCTTATGATGAGCTGACGCAGGGTCGCACCCTTGCGGGTGCGTGGATTGAAACAGGATCTGTGGGACCCGCGTGAAGACGGCTTCGGTCGCACCCTTGCGGGTGCGTAGATTGAAACATGCGCAAATTGCTGCGCATTCGCCGGGACATCCGTCGCACCCTTGCGGGTGCGTGGATTGAAACCAGACCCCCGATCCTGGCGGGGGGCCGCTCTGGAGTCGCACCCTTGCGGGTGCGTGGATTGAAACCAGCAGGCCGATACCTGCGCGCTGCTCGTGATCGTCGCACCCTTGCGGGTGCGTGGATTGAAACCGGTTTCGGCGCTGACGGCTCTGCAAACGCCGGCCGGTCGCACCCTTGCGGGTGCGTGGATTGGTGACGTCTCACCCCGCGGTGTAGCTCGCGCAACAGCGTCGAGGTCTCCGGCGTGTCTGGCCGGCTGTCTCATGCTGCGACGAGGGGAAGCATGATGTGTGGGTCATCGCCGGGAGGAGCGATGGTCTTAAGGGTCATGTATCGGGCGCGCTGGACGGCCCACGCCGCATCGCTCGGATCGCTTCCATAACGCAGGGTGTCGCGGCTACGCTGCCGACGGGTGGCCGGGGGCCACATGCGGTTCTCCAGACGGGCGCTCATAACCGCTTGGAATCACGGACGGGCCCCGCCATTCACCTGTTTTTCGATCGCGAGACGGCCCCTGAGGACGCCGTCTTTACGATGAAGCTGGATGCCGAGCTGCGCGCGGCATTCATGGCCGAGGCTGCGGCAGAAGATCGCCCGGCATGGCAGGTCGTTCGCGAATTGACGCGCGATCATATCGAACGGCGTCGAGAGGTTGAAGCCGGAGGCGCGTCGGGCGCGGCTGGCAGGGTCCGACGCGTGATCGTGCTCTGGACGCCTGAGGCGGAGCAGGACCGGGCATCGCCCTGGTCCACACCTCTCGCCAATCGCCCCCGCCGATCACCCCGCCCCGAACCGATCGATGATCGTCACCCCGGTGCCGGGGAAGCGGTCCATCATGGTCAGCAGGCGGGCGCCTTCGTCCAGGTCGACGCGGGCGCCGATCAGCTTTTCCGGTTGAAGCCGGCCGCGGCGGATCATCTCCAGCATTGCCGGGTAGCGATGGGCCTGCATGCCGTGGCTGCCCAGCAGTTCCAGCTCCCAGGCGATGACGCGATCCATGGGGATGGCGGGGCGGGCCTGGTCGGCCAGCAGCAGGCCGATCTGGACATGCCGCCCCCGGCGGCGGAGCGACAGGATGGAATTCACGCAGGTCACCGGGTGGCCCAGCGCGTCGATCGACAGCTGCGCGCCGCCGCGGGTGATCTCGTGCACCTGGCCCGGCACGTCGCCGGCCGTCGTCGCATCGACGGTGGCGACGGCGCCGAGGCTCCGCGCCAGATCCAGCTTCGCGGGGTCGATGTCGATGGCGATCACCTGCGCGCCGGCGGCGGCGGCGATCATCACCGCCGACAGCCCGACCCCGCCGCAGCCATGGACCGCGACCCATTCCCCGGCCCGCACCCGGCCCTGATCGATCACGCCGCGGAACGAGGTGACGAAGCGGCAGCCCAGGCTGGCGGCCACGTCGAAACCCATCTCCTCGGGCAGGGCCACCAGGTTGACGTCGGCATGATCGATGGCGACATGGTCGGCAAAGCTGCCCCAATGGGTGAAGCCCGGCTGGAACTGGTTTTCGCAGACCTGATGCTGGCCGGCGGCGCATTCCCCGCAATGGCCGCAGCCGCCGACGAAGGGCACCGTCACCCGGTCGCCCTCGGCCCAGCGGGTGACGCCGGCGCCGACCGCCACCACCGTGCCCGCCAGCTCGTGCCCCGGCACATGGGGCAGGCTGATATCGGTGTCATGGCCCATCCAGCCATGCCAGTCGCTGCGGCAGAGCCCCGTGGCCCCCACCTTCAGCACCACACCCCCCGGCCGCGGGGCCGGGTCGGGCAGGGTGGTGATTGTGATCGGGCCCTGAAACCTCTCGAAAATGGCGGCGCGCATGGGGGCTCCCTCGGGAACGGGGTGGTTGCCCGGCGGTTCTAGCATGGCAGGCGCGGGCGGGGCTGCATGGAATTGACAGGGGGCAGCGATCCGCCGCCATAATTCATGCTGAAAACGTCTCGGACGGGAAGGCTGGCCGTTATGTCGCATTCAACCATAAGTTATACATGGCCCTGGGAAGACTTGACCCCGGCAGAGATCGAACGCTGGCTTGAGGATGAGATCGGACCGGCTTTTGATGCGATGCAGGCCGATCCCACCCGCGCCATCTCAGTCGATGACGCCTTCGATCGGCTGCGCGCCCTGCATGCTGCCTGCGTGGCGGCGGGCAGGTGAGCGTTGATGTCGTGTCGGGAGTGGTTGCCGATTGACGTCATATTCAGACGTCCGGACGCGGGGCTTCGACCGGCCAGTGGCGATAGATCAGCCGGTAGCTACGATGGGGGAGTAGCTCGCGGGTACCTGCCATTCGGCCCGGCCGGCCCATGCCGGGAAACGCACTCAGCCGACGTGCTGCATTCTTGAAGAGTTCATCCATACGAAGGGCGGCTTGGAGGTCTTCCTCGGCGATGAGATCCAGAATTGCCTCGCGGTCATGGTCGGCCGCTTCCGTCCAGATGACCTTCATCTCCATCACCTTTTAAATCAGGCGATCCGTCGGAGGCGGCACATCAGGACCGGCGGTCCGCAAACCGTGCAAGCAGCCGGGCGCGTTGTTCGGCCGCCCGCGCTTCGACCTCTTCATTTGACAGGACGGCACCTCGTCGGACGTCTTCTTCGGCGCGCGCGACCTTCCGGCGGACGAAAGCGTCATAGGCGCGGGCTTCGCGCTGCCGGGCGATGAAATCCTGCATCAATTCGCTGATGACCTCGGAGGTCGGGCGGTCAGCGGCTGTCGTTTCCGCAACGAAGGCTTCATGCAGAGCCGCGTCGATCGTTACGTTGAAGATCGCTTCCTTGGGCATGGGCCGGCTCCCGGCAATCGGTCGTGATGTCCTGAGTATATGGGGGCCGGGCGGTGGGGAACAGGGCCTGAGCGGGTGGGATCTGAGCGGGCTGGAATTGGGGGGTGGGGGTGTCGGGTGGCATATCGCCCATAATATTCTTCTGATATGCTTCTTCATCAGTATCTGTCGCAGCGATCCGGAGCCCACGCCATCATGGACGACGTGACCATCGCCCGTGTCATTCACGTTCTGGCGGTTCTGCACTGGATCGGGGGGCTGTGGCTGGTGACCCTGGTGCTGCTGCCGGCGGTGGGGCGGATGGCCGGGCCGGCCCGGCGGCTGGAGGTGTTCGAGGCGATCGAGGGGCGGTTTTCGGGCCAGGCGCGGGTGTCGGTGGTGCTGGCCGGGCTGTCGGGGTTCTGGATGACCTGGCGGCTGGATGCCTGGTGGCGCTTCGCCGAGCCCGGCTATTGGTGGATGCATGCCATGGTCGTGCTGTGGGCGATCTTTGCCGTGATCCTGCTGATCGCCGAGCCGCTGGTGCTGCATGCCTGGTTCCACCGGGCCGCCGCCAGCCGGCCCGAGGCGGTGTACCGGCTGGTGCTGCGCGCTCATCGGGTGCTGGCGGCGGCGGCCGCGGTCACGGTGGCGGGCGCCGTGGCTGGCGCCCATGGCATGCTGTTCTGATCGGCGCGGGGGTGTCGGTCAATCCATCTCGATCACCAGCTTGCCGAAGGGGCCGCGGTCGAGATGGGCGAAGGCCTCGCGGATGGCGTCGGGCCGATAGCGCCGGGCGATGACCGGCTGAAGACCCAGCATGTCGACCGCACGCACCAAATCTTCCAGCCCGCGCCGATGGCCGACCGCGATGCCCTGGATCACCGGCGCCTTGGTCAGCAGCGGTTTGACATTGGCCGATATTTCGGCGCCGTCGAGCACGCCGATCACCGAGATACGGCCGCCGGGGGCGAGCGCGCGGAGCGAGGTGCCGAGGCCGGCGCCGCCCGCCACCTCCAGCAGATGATCGACCCCGCGGCCGCCGGTCGCCGCCACCGCCGCCGCGGCCCAGTCGCCCGCGCCGCGATCGATGCCGTGATCGGCGCCGAGGGCGCGCGCCTGCGCCAGCTTGTCGGCCGAGCCCGAGGTGACCAGCACCCGTGCGCCATGCGCCCGCGCGATCTGCAAGCCGAACAGCGCCACCCCGCCGGTGCCCTGGACCAGCACCGTGTCGCCGGCGCGGATGCGGCCGTATTCCACCAGCGCCATCCAGGCGGTCAGCCCGGCCACCGGCAGGGTGGCGGCGCCGGCATCGTCGAGGCTGCGGGGTGCCGCCACCAGCCAGTCTTCGGGCAGCACCGCATGGGTGGCGAGCAGGCCGGGCAGGGTGCCGGCCAGGGTGTCGAGCGGCAGCGGCCAGGCGCCGCCCGGCCTGCGCCCGTCGATCCAGTCAGGGATGAACTGTGCGATCACCCGGTCGTCGGTTTTGAAACGCGAGACGCCGGCACCGGTCGCCAGCACCCGCCCGGCCATGTCGGAAGCCGGGGAGACCGGCAGGCTGAGCGGCAGGCCCATGCCGGTTTCCACCACCATCTTGTCGCGATAATTCAGCGCCACCGCGCCGATCTTGACCAGCACCTCGCCCGGGCCGGGGCTGGGGATGGGCAGGGTTTCGGGCCGGAGGGTCGCGATGTCGTGGGCGCTGATCGTCCAGCGGGTCATGGTGCCGTCGGTCATGGGGCCTCTTTCGGGTGGGGGATGATGGAGCCCGCAGGCTAGCCCGGAATTTATGTCGCCAGTTGCGCCGATATGTCGGAAGATTGGCGCCAGCGATGCAACAAAAGGCGGATCATGGACCGGTTGAGCGGCATCGGCGTGTTCGTGGAGGCGGCGGAGGCGGGCAGTTTCTCGGCGGCGGCCGAGCGGCTGGCCCTGTCGCGATCGGCGGTCGCCAAGACGGTGGGCCGGCTGGAGGCGCGGCTGGGCGTGCGGCTGTTCCACCGCACCACCCGCGCCCAGGCGCTGACCGAAGAGGGCCAGGCCTTTCTGGAGCACTGCCTGCGGGGGCTGGCCGAAATCCGTGCGGGAGAGGCGATGCTCGACCACGGCCGCCGCGCGGTTTCGGGGCGTCTCAGGGTGTCGCTGCCGGTACTGTTCGGGCGGCGCTGCGTTGCGCCGATCCTGACCGGGCTTGCCCGCGAACATCCGGGGCTGGACCTGGACCTGCATTTCACCGATCGGCTGGTCGATCTGGTCGAGGACGGCATCGATCTCGCCATCCGCAACGGCCCGCTGGAGGATGCCGCGGGGCTGATGGCGCGGCTGGTCGCGCGCCAGCGGATGACGATCGTGGCCGCGCCCGACTATCTGGCCCGGCGCGGCATGCCCGCCGATCTGGCGGCACTGGCCGATCACGACTGCCTGGTCTATCTGCGCGGCGGCCGGGTGCGCGGCTGGCTGTTCCCGATGCCGGACGGTCGCGATGCGGTGATCCGCCCGGCGGCGCGGCTGCGCTTCGACGATCTGGAGGCGCTGGCCGATGCGGCGGCCGCCGGGCTTGGCCTGACCTGGCTGCCCTGCTGGCTGGTCCGCGACCGGGTGCGCGCGGGCACCCTGGTCGAGGTGCTGACCGACCAGAAGGCGACGGTGTTCACCAGCCACGCGATCTGGCCGCGCAGCCCGCACACGGATCTGAAGCTGCGGCTGGCGGTCGACCGGCTGGCCGAACGGTTGCCCGGAGCGGCGGAGCTTTGACCACGCCCGGGAAATACCGCCCGGCCGGTCAGCACAGGCGACAGCCGGACCGCTTGCGGGTACCATCCGCCGCCTGGCCCGCCGGGCGGCGGGGGCGGATGAAGAGAGGGGCGGATGCGCGACGACGTCCGGGAATTCAAGCGGGCGCTGATCCTGAAGGCGGCGGCGGAGCTGTTCTTCACCCAGGGCTATGCCCGCACCAGGCTGGACGATCTGGCGGTGCGGCTGCAGATGTCCAAGGCCTCGATCTACGACCATTTCTCGGGCAAGGCCGAGATCCTGTCGACGATCTGCGCAGCCTCGGTCGATGCCTCGCTGGATGTGGTGCGGCGGGTGGCGGGGGCCGGGCTCGACCCGGTGGCGCAGATCGGTGCGGTGGCCCATGGGTTCACCGGCGTGGTGATCGACAACCACCAGCAGATCGCCATCCATGCCCGCGAATTCGCCCATCTGCCCGAGGCGGGGCAGGAGCGGATCATCGCCACCCAGCGCGCCTTCGATGCGCTGCTGGTGGAGATGCTGGAAGCCGGCCGCGCGGCCGGCCGGCTGACGCTCGCCGACCCCAGGGTGACCGCGCTCGCCCTCGCCGGCATGATCATCTGGGTCCATAACTGGTACCGCCCCGATGGCCGGCTGACCCGCGCGCGCATCGCGGAAGGCATGGTCCGCAACGCGCTCGCCATGGTCGGCGCCGAGGCCGAGGCCGGGGCGGTGCTGGAACGGCTCCGCTTTTCAGGTCTGGTCTGAGGGCGGCGGCGCGGGCCAGGTCGCGGCTGCGGCGCCGAGCGTGGCCAGTTGGGTGCGCAGCCCGTCGAGCCGGGTGACGGCATCGGCGATCGAGCTGGTGGCCAGGCAGTCCAGATCATCGTCGATCGCGGCCATGGTCTCGGCCGCGGCGGCCGCGGTGGCCGTATCGCCACAGGCAAGTGCCGCCTCTCGCAGCTTGAAGGCCTCCAGGCGCTGCAGTTTCAGATCGCGTTCGATGGTGGCTGCATCGGTCATGGCTTGTCTCCCTCTTCGCAGGCGTCGGGCACCCGTCAACGTGTGCGGGTGGCCCGGACGGTTTCGGCCAGCACCCGCAATTCGGTGGCCTGATCGGCCAGTTCGGTGAAGCGGATGGCCGGGCCGTCGGCTGTGGCGGCGGCCACCGCCGCATCCATGGCGCGCGCCGTGCCGTCGAGCAGCAGCACCCAGCCGGCGAGCAGGCGCCGGTCCTGCTCCAGCGCCGTCTCCTGGTCGGGGGTGAGGCCCGAAGCCGTGTCGGCACGGGTGGCGGGGTCGATGCGGGATCGTTCAAAGACCCGGAACATCGCCGGCGTCGCTCCGCGCAGACCGGCCAGGATGTCCTTCATGACCGGGTGCGCCGCCGCCAGTTCGGCCCGAAAACGGTTGCGGGCATCGGCTGCGACAAGGCCGCCGAAGATCGCTCTGGCGATGCCGATCGGCCCGGTCAGGGCATCCCTGGTGGCCGGTTCGACGACGGCACCGGCGGGGCCGAAGCCGGCGGTCAGGATGCCGCCCGCACTGCCCAGATCGCGCAGGATGCCGGCCGCGCGGCCGGCGAGCGCGTCGGCGGCTTCGCCATTGGCCAGCCCCAGAAGCGTGGCGTTGTAGCCGCCAAGGGCGGAGAGCGTGGCGCGCAACCCGGCCGCATAGGGGCCGTCGACGCCGTCCACATAATAGGCGGCCTTGTCGGGATCGAAGGGTTCGATGATGCCGGAGGTCCCGCTCTCGCGCAGGATCAGCCGCCGCTCGGCTGCGGCGAAGGCATCGAGCACCGCATCGCCTTGGCGCTGCTGGGCGGCATAGGCGTCGGAATAGGCGGCGAATTCTGCCACCCCGCGCGTGCCGCCGCAGGCGGCGAGCAGGAGCAGCAAGGGGAACAGGACGAGGATGGAACGCTGGCGGGCCATTTCGGGCTCCCTTGTGACCAGATGACCATCAGACTACGCGAGAATGTCGGCATATGTTGACGCTTTTGCACAAAAAAAGACCCCGCCCGCGGCGATGCCGGGGCGGGGTGGGATGCGATGGCGTGTGGAGGACGGTTCAGCGGCCGGTGAAGGCCGGGGCGCGCTTTTCCACGAAATGGCTGACACCCTCGCGGAAATCCTCGCTTTCGAAGCTCTCCACCATCAGCCGGTTGGCCTCGTCCCAGGCGGTCGACAGGTTCTGGAACATCGCCCGGTAGACCTGGCCCTTCATCACGCCGATCGAGCGCGGCGAGGAGGTGGTGACCAGCTCGCGCGCGTATGTCTTGACGGCATCGAGGAAGCCGTCGGCCGGCAGGCTGCGCACCAGGCCCAGGCGCTCGGCCTCGGCGGTGCCGACCAGCCGGCCCGAGAACAGCAGTTCCAGCGCGTTCATGTTGCCGATCAGCCGCGGCAGCATCCAGGAACTGCCGTGTTCGGCGATCAGCCCGCGACGGGCGAAGGCGGTGGTGAGCTTCGCCCCCTCGGCCATGAAGCGCAGATCGGTGAACAGCACCATGCACAGGCCGATGCCGGCGACCGGGCCGTTGATCGCGGCGATCACCGGGGTCTTCAGCTTCAGCATATAGCTGAATTTCTGGTCGAAATTGTCGTCCGACACCGCTTCGGCCGCGCGCGGTTCACGCGTGCCCTGGCTTTCGGCCGCGCCCGAGAGCAGGCCCATATCGGCGCCGGCGCAGAAGCCGCGCCCGGCCCCGGTCACGATGATCGCGCGCACCGCCTCGTCGGCCTCGGCGCGGAGCATGGCATCGTGCATCTCGTCTTCCATCGCCTGGGTCCAGGCGTTGAGACGATCCGGGCGGTTGAGGGTGATGACGGCAAGCGGGCCGTCGACCTCGTAGAGGATGTCGGTGTAGGCCGGGGTGGTCTGGGCAGTCATCTGGGGGGAAACCTTCTTGTGGCGGGTTCCGTGGCCGTCGGCTTCCAGATCAAACAGTGTTCACCGTCTCAGTCGATCAGGTGAGCCAAATAGATCGGGAGGCAGATACAGCGTTTGGAACGGGATTTGATCTGGCGGCGCCGGCTTTTTGTCTTGGCGAGAGGGCTCGCATCGGTTTCCGAAGTCTACGGCAGTGACTGCGCCGGTCAAGCCCGCGCCTGCGGGCGCAGGCGGATGGTGGTGACGGTGGCGGCATCGACCGCGCCCCGGCTATAGGGCATGGGCAGGGTGGCGGCCCGCGCCCAGTCTTCGGCATGGTCGGCCAGATGGGGGCTCGCCGGATCGCCCGACTGGCCGGGGCCGTTGACGAAGCGCGCCGCATCCCAGTTGCCGACATCGATCACCATGCGGAACGAGGCGCCGATCACCAGCCGCCCGTCCGTCGGGCGATAAGTGGTGTTCATCACCGTCATGCCCGACCCGCCGACCGGCAGCGGGCCGATCTGCGGGAAGCCCCCGATACCCGCCTCGGCCAGCGGATGGATGAAGAGCGCATGGTGGAACCGCCCCCAGTCCCAGCCGGCCGGGTCGGCGCCGAAGCGGTGGCGGCAATCGGCCACCGCCCGGGCGAGTGTCGGCAGCAGCAGCCCGCGGGCCGCCGGGTCGGTGTCCAGCCGGTCGAGCAGGGTTTCGACGTCGCCGGGTTCCAGCATCCGGCGCAGCACGGGATCATCGGTCGCCTGGTCGAGCAGGGCCGGGCGCAGGTGATGGGTCCACCAGATCTCGAACAGCGCCGCGGCCGGCGTTTTCAGCCGCAGATGATGATCCCAGCCGGTAAGCAGGGCCAGGCCGTCCTGAAGGTCGCCGGCGGGTGCCGTGTCGGGTGCCGGCAGATGGCCGCAGACCCGCGCGGCCGGGATCGAGAACACATCGCCCTGCAGGGCCTCGGCCGCGGCCGGGTCGTGCGGCGGGCCATCGGCCAGCACCGCCTTGATCCGGTCGGCACGGAAGGGTTCCAGCCATTCGAAGCCGAAGCCGCGCGCACGCAACGGCCCCTCGGGCAGGTTCATCTCGTTGGCGGTGGCGATGAAGCCGCGGGGCGGGTCGATCTCGCGCGGCAGGCCGGCCGGATCCTGAAAACCGGTCCAGTCGTAGCGCCCGTCGCCCGGCACCGGCAGCAGCCCGTCCGAGGCCGGGCGCAGCGGCAGTTTCGCGCCCACGATCCAGGCGATCCGCCCGTCGATATCGGCATAGACATGGTTGGTAGAGGGCACCGACCAGTGGCCGAGTGCGGCGGCATAGGCTTCGGGAGAGCGCGCCCGCATGCAGCCCAGCCCCGCCAGATAGGGGGCCGCCCCCGGTTCCGACCAGACGGTGCGCACCGCAAAGGCGCGGCGGCGGTCCGCATCGCGGAAGATCACCGGGCCGTGGACGGTGAAATGCAGCGTGACCGTCTGGTCCGGGCAACCCTTCACCGGGATGGTCTCTTCCACCACCGTCATCGGCACATAACTGTCGCCATGGCGGTAGAGCAGCGGGTCCTCCGCCGCGGTTTCGCAGACGAACAGATCTTCCTGATCAGCCGGGAAGATGGTGAGCGCAAAGGCGGCATGGCCGTTATGGCCAAGCGAGATGCCGGGGATGGCGGGCTCCCCCGCCCCGATCACGTCGAGCCCGGGGGCGGTGAGGTGGACCGCATAGCGCAACGCCGGCAGGGCGTAGTTGCGATGCGGGTCGCTGGCGAGCAGGGCCCGGCCGGTGGCCGTGCGCCCGGGCGCCACCACCCAGTTGTTGGAGCCTTCGGCCGCCGCCATCACCGCCATCACCCGCCCCTCGGCATCGACGCGGGACCAGTGCTGCGCCTCGTCAAGGCCGGCGGCGAGCCGGGCGGACTCGAAACTCACCGGGGCGGTGGCGAGCAGGAAATCATCCAGCACCCGGGCGCCGACATCCTCGGGGTCGAGCCCGTGGGGCACCCGGATCTCATGCGCCGGCGCGATCGAACGGCGGACCAGGTCCAGCGCCAGCGCCGCTTCGTCGTCGGCCGCCCGGCCCTGTTCGCGGGCCAGCGCCCGGGCACGCCCCAGAAGGCGGGCGCGCATCACTTCGGATGTCAGGTTGCGCACCAGGGCATGGCTGCGGATGCGGACCACATCCTCGGGCGCCCAGCGCGCCGGCCGGGTGCCCAGCGCGTGGAATTCGGGCGCCAGCAGCCCGGGATCGGCCTCGGTCAGCGCGATCCAGGCATTGATGCCGCGGGTGAAGGCGGCAAGGATCCCCTTCAGCCCCGGCACCCCATAGGCCGCCCATTCCGCCGCCATGTCGCCGCGATAGAGAAACAGCCGCGCGGCGCGGTCCTGCGCCAGATAGCCCGGCCCGAAATCGGCCGAAAGCAGCCCCAGCCCGCGCTTGCGCCACAGATCGATCTGCCACAGCCGGTCGCGCGCGGCGTTGAACCCCTGCAGCAGAAACAGATCCGCCTCCGACCCCGCCCGCAGATGGGCCAGCCCGCAGGCATCGATCCGGATCTCGGCAAGGCCGTCGAGACCGGCCAGGATGATATCGTCGGGCATGCGATCGGCGGCCATGGGGCGAAGGATCCTCGCAGTCGGATGTGGCGGGAAGGCGGCTGACGGGAAGGCGAGTGACGGGAGAGGGGCGCATGAAGCGGGGGGTGGCGTCAACTGGTCGCGTTCAATTAAGAATGAGACGCATTGTCATAACACATCCCGCCCGCTAGACTGCCGTCAGCCAGCCGCCAGCTTCATTCACCGCAGATCACCGATCAGGGGGGCGGGGAGGGGTGGCGACGCGCGCGCTCTCGATATCCAGGCTGTATGGTCATGAACGCGATCGTCTGCGGGCGATCGCGCGGCGGATTCTGGGCGATCCGGTGACGGCCGAGGATCTCGTGCAGCAGGCCTTCGTCAACCTGCTGGGCCGCAGCACCCATGCCGATCCGCCGCCGGTGAGCCAGGCCTATATCACCGCGGCGGTGCGGCATCTGACCCTCAATCATTTGCGCAATGCGAAACGCCGGGGCGAGGTGGCGCTGGATGACGCGGCGCTGGCCGCGATCCCGGCGCCGGTCGCGAGCCCCGAGGATACCGTCATCCATCGCGCGGAGCTGCGGCGGCTGCTGAAGGCGATCGAGGCCCTGCCCCGGCGGCGGCGGCAAGTCTTCGTGCTGAGCCGGCTGGCGGGGTTGAGTTATATCGACATCGCGGAGCGCATGGGCATTTCACGCAACACCGTCATCTCGCAGATCGCCTCGGCCATGGTCGATCTGGACCGGGCGCTGGGCTGATGGCGGGCGTGATCGACGAGGATGACCGCGCCGCGGCGATGCGCTGGTTCCTGCTGCTGAACGAGGAGCCGGTGGCGGCAGAAGACCGCGCCGCCTTCGCCCGCTGGCTGGCCGGCGGCGAGGGGCGGGTTGCCGCCTATGCCCGGGCGGAAGAGTTGTGGGACCGGTTCGGTGCGGTGAAACCCGCCTGGCAGCGGATGCAGACACGGCGGCGGGTCGGCCGGCGGGCGGTGCTGACCGGTGGCGTGGCGCTGATGGCGGGCGCCGCCGCCTCGGGGCTGGTGGCGCCCGGCCGGCTGCTCGCCGAGGAGACCACCGGCACGGGCGAGCGCCGCGAGCTGGTGCTGGCCGATGGCAGCCGGGTGGAACTGGGCGGCCGCTCCGCACTCTCCACCCGCTTCGATGGCAATCATCGTCTGGTCATGCTGGAGGCGGGGGAGGCCTGGTTCCGCCCTGCGGCCGATCCACGCCCCTTCGTGCTGCGCACGGGCGAGGGGCTGATCACCGCCGGACCGGCCGGTTTCGACGTGAAGCGCCGCGAGGGCCGGACCATCGCCGCCGCTCTGGACGGCCCCCTGCGCCTGCACCCGGCAGAGGGGGCGCCGGTCGATCTGGCGGCGGGCCACCGATCGGCCTTCGACGCGCGTGCCGCCGGAGAGCCCCGCCCCTGCCGCGCGCAGGAGGTGCTGGCCTGGCGCCGCGACCGGATCGTTTTCGAGGACGAGACGCTGGCGGCGGTGGTCGAGGATCTGGAGCGCTACCGCCCGGGCCGGATTCTGCTCGGCGGCGAGCGGGTGGCGGATCTGAAGGTGACCGCCGTCTTCGACCTGACCCGGCCGGAGCACGCGCTCGACATTCTGGCCGAGACCCTGGCGCTCAGGATCCGCCGCCTGGCCGGGCTCGCCCTGATCACCCGGGCGGGCTGAACGGTGTCTCCGTCCCAAAAAAATCTATCGGCCGGATCATAACCTTCCACGCCTCGGGTGTCTGGATCATGAGGGCCGCCGGCGGGCGGCCGATCGTGGGACATGACCGACAGGGAAGGACGGCCGGGAATGCCGGATCACATGATGAGAAGATGGGGAGCCGCGACGCTGGTGTTCCTCGTGACCGGGGCGATGCTGCCACTGGCGCCGGCACCGGCCGCCGCGCAGGTGTCGGCGGTGCGCGACTATGCGATCGCAGCCCAGCCGCTGGCGGCGGCGCTGGTGCGCTTCTCAGAAACCAGCGGCCGGCAGGTGGTGGCCGATGGCGAGCTGCTGCGCGGCCGCACCACCGGCGGCGTCACCGGCAGCTATGCGGATGATGCCGCCCTCGTCCGGCTGCTGGCCGGCACCGGTCTCACCTGGCGGTTCAGCGGCGAGGCGGTGATCATCCAGCCGGCACCGGAGACCGGGGATGCCCGACAGTTGCAGCCGCTGGTGGTAACAAGCGCCATACCTGCAACCGACAAACCCTATGAGACGGCGGCGCCGGTGGCGCATATTTCGGGCGAAACCATCCAGCGCTTCCGCGGCAGCAGCCCGGCGGACATCTTCCGGGGCGTGGCCGGGGTGATGTCGGGCGAGGCGCGCAACGGCGCCGGATCGGTCGACGTCAACATCCGGGGCATGCAGGGCATGGGCCGGGTGGCGACCACGATCGACGGGGCCGAGAATCTGGTGACCGTCTATCAGGGCTATCAGGGCGCGTCGAACCGCACCTTCGTCGATCCCGACCTGCTGGCCGAGGTGGACATCACCAAGGGCTCGGACGTTTCGTCTTTCGGTACGGCAGGCACGGTGGCGATGCGCACGCTCTCGGCCCGGGACATCGTGCAGGAGGGCGAGGATTTCGGCGTCCGGCTGAAGGGTGGGTTCGGCACCAACACCTCGTCGCCCAAGGCCGGCGATGCGGCGGGCTATGCCTGGCCGTCGAATTCCCCGGCGGCACCCACCGCCAGCCCCACCGGGCTCGACCGGCCCGGCTGGGCGGAGCCGACCAGCGGCTCGGGCAGCGCGGTTGCCGCCTATCGCGATGCCGATATCGACCTGCTTGCGGCCTATGCCTATCGCAAACAGGGCAATTATCATGCCGGCAGCCATGGCCCGGCGGCGACCGTCACCAATCTGGGGCCGGGCGAATACTGCACCAGCTGGGGCAGTTGCACCCAGGTCGATGCCCGCTACCAGAATGGCGGCATCGCCAATTACCGCGCCGGTGAAGAGGTACTGAACACCGAGCTTGAGACCACCTCGTGGCTGGGCAAGGCGGGGCTGCGCTTCGGCGACGGCCACGCCGTGCAGCTGGGCTATACCAAATTCCGCAGCGAGGCCGGCGACCGCATCGCCTCGCGGCTGACCGGCGAGACTTCGCAGGCCGTCCAGCTGGGCCAGACCGCCGGCACCTGGCTGGATACCGGCACCTTCAATTATCGCTGGAAGCCCGAGGGCGAACCGCTGATCGACCTGAAGGCCAATCTCTACTGGTCGCATCTGGAGCTGCGCAACCCGCTCCGCACCGGCTGGCAGTTGCCGAAGCCGGGCGATTTCCGCGCCGGCTCGGACACCGATATGTGGGGGGCGGAGATCACCAATGTCAGCCGGGTGGCGACCGGCTTCGGCGACACCACCTTCACCTATGGCCTGTCCTATCGCGGCGAGGATACCGGGCCGAGCGACGGCACCCGCGAGGCCGAAACCTGGCTCGACTATCGCGATGCGAAACGCGAGGAGGCGGCCGGATTCGTCAAGGTCGCGTGGGAGGCCACCGACTGGCTGACGGTGAATGGCGGCCTGCGCTACATGCACTTCCGGACCCAGGATCGCAACGACCCCTATCTCGAACGCGGCTATGACTATGACACGCGCTTCAGCGATGGCGGCTTCAGCCCGTCGCTGGGCGTGACGGTGGAGCCCTTCGACGGCACACAGCTCTATGTCAATTATTCCAATGTGATGCGGGCGCCCAGCCTGATCGAGACCGCATCGGCCTTCACCATGGGCGTCAACCCCGACGTCACGCCGGAACGGTCGCGGAACTGGGAGCTGGGCGTCAACCAGCGTGTGCGCGGCGTGCTCGACCCGGCCGACGACGCCATGGTCAAGCTCAGCTATTTCAACTGGGATGTTCAGGATTACATCGCGCGCGAGTGGTATCACAACACCGAACAGAATTACTGGAGCATGCATATCTACAATCTGGACCGGGCGAAGTTCGAAGGCCTCGAAATCTCCGGCCGCTATCGCCAGGCCGGATTCACGGCGGAGTTTTCCGCAAACTATTATCTGAACGTCGAATTCTGCCGCACGGCCGACGGCTGCATCGACAAGTCGCTCTATGGCGACTATGCCACCAACCATGTGCCGCCGGAATATTCGGCCGACCTGACGCTGTCGCAGCTGCTGTTCGACGACATGCTGACTCTGGGCGGCCGCGTCTCGCATATCGGGCCCCGCGCCATCGGCCATGGCGACGTCACGGCCCAGGGCGCGTCGCAGTTCATTTCCCAGGTGAACTGGAAGCCCTATACCCTGGTCGACCTGTTCGCGGATATCGAGATCAACGAGAACCTGACCACCAGCCTGTCGGTGATGAACCTGACCGACCGCTATTACGTCGACCCGCTGGGGCTGGTGAACCAGCCGGGGCCGGGCCGGACGCTTTACGCCTCGGCGACGCTCCGCTTCTGATCCGGCGGCGATCCGGTGCATAATGCCGGAACCGGCCGCAAGGCCGGTTCCGTGCCCCTGCACCCTGCGGGTCCCGTCTGCCGATGTCCTCCGACGCCGAAACCTTTCGCCGCCTGCTGCGCCGCCCGGTCGACGACCCGGCGGTGCAGGCGCTGATACAAGTCGCCCCCGACGGGCTGGAGCGGGTGGACTGGACCGGCTTCATCCGCCTGCAGCGCCACGGGGTGGCGGTCATGTTCAAGACCGCCCCCTGGGTGACCGGCGAAGAGGGCGAGACCCTGCATGTCGAGGCCGTCCATTTCTACAGCCCCGGCTATGAGAATTCGGCCGGTTTCGCGGGCAGCCTGCCGGCCGGTCTCACCTTCGGCGCCGAAGAGGCACCGATCCGCGCCGCGCTCGGCGAGATCCGCAACCAGGGCGGCGGCACCTTCAGCCGCACGCTGCGCCGCACCGTGCCGCGCTGGATCTCCTATGATCTGGGCGCGGACATCCTGCACCTGCAATTCAGCGCCACCGGCGGGCTGGACCTGGTGACGATCTACGTGCCGCTGCCGGGGGTGTGACCGGCCCGGCCCGCGAACCCCAGGCACCCGTAAAAACCCCGGCACGGAGACGCCCGACCGCTGCCTGATGCACAGCCGGGCCCACCCACTTCTTACAGACAGAAAATCCCGTCATCCCCGCGGAGGCGGGGATGACGGTGGTGGGGTGTGGGGCGAACCTGGCGAGGGCGGTGCCTGACATGAACGGATGTGAGGGTGGGGCGAACATGGTGGGGGCAGCGCCTGACATGGGCGGACGACGGCGGTAGGGGTCGGCGAACCCGGCAGCGACAGCGCCGGACACGAGCAGTGCGGAGCGGCATCATGGGCCCGTCTGACCGCAACATGCCACGGCATGCAACGCCCCTGTCCGGCCCTCCCTTTGCCGACCTCTGCACACCCCCTATACCGTCATCCCCGCGAAGGCGGGGATCCAGGTTCGTCCCCCCATAAAGAACGCCGCCCGCCCTCGGGTCCACCGGTGATGGCCGACATGACTGCCCACGCCCCTGGCCCCCCGTTCATTCTCGCGGAAACCAACCTGGATCCCCGCCTTCGCGGGGATGACGGTGGTGGGGTGTGGGGCGAACCTGGCGGGGCCGGCGCCTGACATGAACCGACGATGGTTGTGCGTGTTGTGCGGAGAACATCGGCGGCTGTGCATGACGCCGACCGTATCCGGGTCGTGGTCTGGCGCTCATCTCCGGTTGCAGGGCGGGCAGCGCGCCGGACAGGGCCGCTGCCCGTGCGATGGGAGAGGTACCAGGCCCCGGGTCGCGCCGCCGGACGCGGGTCAGTCGCGGAAGCTGGCCGGTCGCTTTTCGAAGAAAGCGGTCATCGCTTCGGTCAGGTCGTCCGACAGCAGCATGGCGGCGTTCCAGGTGGCGATGTAGTTCAGCCCGTCGGCGACCGAATGGTCGCGGACATAGGTGATCATCTCCTTGGTGCCGCGGATGGCGAGCGGGGATTTGGCGGCGATCCCGGCCGCGATCGCCAGTACGCCGTCGTTCAGTGCGTCGACGGTGGGGAAGCGGCGGTTGATCAGCTGCATGGCCTCGGCTTCGGCCGCGGTCACCTTGCGGGCGGTATAGGCCAGTTCTCGCGCCATGCCTTCGCCCACGATCTTGGGCAGGCGCTGCAGGGTGCCGACATCCGCCGCCAGGCCCATATCGACCTCTTTCACCGAGAACCAGGCGTCGTCGGCGGCATAGCGCATGTCGCAGGCGGTGATCAGGTCGATGCCGCCGCCGACGCAGGGGCCGTTGACGGCCGCGATCACCGGCTTGCGGCAGCGTTCGACCGAGGTGACGGTGTCCTGGATGTCCAGGATCTGGCGGCGGAGCTTTTCACCCCGCCTTCCGTCGCAGCCGTCGGCCACCTCGTCCTTCATCGCGCCCAGCATGGCCAGATCGATGCCGGCGGTGAAGAAGCGCCCGGCGCCGGTGATGATGCCGACGCGCGCTTGCGGAGTCTCGTCCAGCCATTCCATCGCCGCCTTCAGCTCCACCCACATCGGCGCATTCATGGCATTGGCCTTGTCCGGCCGGTTCAGCGTCACCCGGGCGACGGCATTCTCCAGCGTGACGGTCAGGGTGGTGAAGTCCGGCGGCGTGACGGCAGCGGGGCGGGAGGCGGACATCGGGGCGTTTCCTCGTCAATCAGACGTTCGTTTCAATTTGCCCGATTGTCCGTCATACCTTCCGTCAGTGCAAGGGCGTGCGCGCAAGGCTGCGCGCCCTGTCAGCGGCTTCCGAACAACTTGCCGACAACCGACCCCATCACCGGCATCAGGGTGGAGAGCAGGGACCCGAAGAGGCCGACCCCGCCGGCCACCCCCTCCAGATCGGCATCGTTCAAGCTATCCGTGCCGGCAAGCGGCGGCACCGGCAGGACCAGATGGTCGGCGGTGCTGCGCGCCGCGACGGCGGCGGCCTCTGCGGGGGCGGTGATTTCGGCGCTGACCTGCACGCCCTCGGCCAGGATGAAACCGGCGCGGGTCAGCTCGGCCTTCGGGTCGGCCAGGAGCCGGTGATGACATGCTGCATCGTGGCTGGCTGCGGCCAGCAGCCGGGCCAGATCTTCAAGCGTCGCAGCCTGCGGCGCGGCCGGTACGGGGGCGTGATGCGGGGTGGCCATCAGGGGGCTCCGGGTGTCGTGTCGGACAGGATGGGCCCGGGGAGGGGGGCCGGAGAGGGGGCGCCGCTAGGAGTTGTAGACGGCGGAGATGTCGTTGATCGTCTTGGCCGCCGCGCCCTTGACGGAATGGCCCGTGAACAGCCCGATGGCGAACAGCACGCCGGCGCCCATGGCCATCAGATGGGCCATGAACCGGCCGCCCGCGCCGCTGCCGGCCACGGCCTCCAGATCCGCATCGCTCAACTCGCCATCCGACAGCGGCGGCAGGGGCAGCACCAGGCATGACGGCGTGGTACGGGCAAGCACGGCGGCAAAACCGGCGGGGGAGGTCACCTCGGTCGTGACCTCTACCCCCTCGGCGACCGGCAGGCCGGCCTCGGCCAGGACCGCCCGCGGGTCGGCGCGCAGCCGGCCATGCAGATCGGGATCGCGGCCGGCGGCTTCAAGCAGCCCGGCCAGCTGCCCCAGGATCTCGGCCTGAAGGGCGTCCGGCACGGTGGGGTGAAGGGTGTCTGCCATGAGGGATCTCCCGGCCTGCATGCATGTCGAGGCAACAAGAATAACAGTGAGGCGCGCGTCAGCTCCCGCCCCGGGCGGCCTGCGCATCGGCATTGTGCTGGGCGACCGCCCCGGTTATGTCGACCTTCCGGTAAAAAATCTGGTTGAAGGCCGCCCGTGCGGCCCCGAACAGGCTGCCGAAGAAATTGGCGAGCGCGCCGCCACCGGAGACGCCGTCCAGATCGGCATCGCTCAGCTCGCGGCCGTCGACCAGCGGCGGCACCGGCAGGACCAGATGGTCGGGGGTGGTGCGGCCCGCCACCGCCGCGGCCCGGGCGGGCGGGGTGATCTCTGCCGTCACCTCGACGGCATCGCCCACCGGCAGGCCGGCTTCGGCCAGGGCCGCGCGCGGATCGGTCAGCAGGCGCTGATGCAGGGCCGGGTTATGGGCGGCATCGTTCAGCAGCCGGGCCAGGTGGTGCAGGACATCGGTGTCGGTCGCGGCAGTGGCGTCGGTCATGGAACAAGCTTCCGCTGGCGTGCAGTCATCACCGCAGTATACCGGGGGCGGTCCGGCGGGACTTTTCGCTCCGTCTCTAAAACCCGGCCGTCTGTCTCATCGGGTCAACGGCCGTTCATCAGCTTGCCGACGGCCGATCCGGCGACCGACCCGATGGCCGAGATCAAATCGTTGAACCAGCCGCCACCGGCAACCCGGTCCAGATCACTGTCGTTGAGCGCCGTATCGCCGGCCAGCGGCGGCACCGGCAGGATCAGCCAGGTGGGGGTGGTGCGCGCCACCACGGCCGCAGCCTGGGCCGGCGGGGGGATTTCGGCCGTCACCCGGACATCGTCGTCGACGGCGATGCCGGCCGCGGTGAGTGCGGCGCGCGGATCGGCCAGCAGGCGCTGATGCAGGGCGGGGTTGTGGGCGGCATCGTTCAGCAGCCGGGCCAGGCGGTGCAGCGGATCGGTCGGGGCGAGGGCGGGGGTGTCGGGCATGGCATCGGTCTTTCGCTGTCCTGCGTCCGCGCGCGCAGGCTGATGCCCCCAGTATAGCGCGGGCGGCCGGGCCCGACTTTTCGCGCCGTCTCTGAAACCCGGCCGTCCGTCTCATTCCGTCATCGGCTGCCCACGGGCCTGCCGATGCCCGATCCGGTGATCGACCCGATGGCCGGGATCAGGTCGTTGCCTCCGATGTGCGGGAAACTAGGCGAAGGCCTTGCGGAAGACCCCGATCAGGGCGTTGAAGATCGTGATCAGCGCGCCGCCGCCGCCGGCCACCCCCTCCAGCTCGTCATCGCTGAGTTCGGTGCCCGAGGCGAGCGGCGGCACCGGCAGGATCAGCCGGTCGGGCGTGCTGCGCGCCGCGACGGCGGCCGCTTCGGCAGGCGGGGTGATCTCTGCCGTCACCTCGACGGCATCATCGACCGGCAGGCCGGCTTCGGCCAGGGCCGCGCGCGGATCGGCCAGCAGGCGCTGATGCAGGGCGGGGGTGCGGGCGGCATCGTTCAGCAGCCGGGCCAGGCGATGCAGGGCATCGGTGTCGATGGTGGCAATGGCGTCGGTCATGGAACACTCTTCCGCTGGCGTGGGGTCATCGTCGCAAGGGCGCAGGGACGGCCCGGCCGGGTTTTTCGCCGCGTCTCTGAAACCCGGCCGTCCGTCTCATTCCGGCTTATGGTCCGCGCGGTCAACGCAGGCCGAATATGCCCGGGATGCCGGTCGTGAACGAGGGGCCGAAGGTCTGCACCTGATCGTAGAACCGGTTGCCGCCCGACACATGGTCCAGATCGGCATCGCTCAGCGCATCCTGGCCGGCGAGCGGCGGGACGGGCAGGACCAGATGGTCCGGGGTGGTCACCTCGGCAATCGCCGCGGCATCGGCGGGATCCGTGATACGCACGGTCACCTGAACGCCGTCGGCCACAGCCAGGCCGGCCTCGGCCAGCACGGCCGTCGGGGTCTGGCACAGCCGGTGATGAAGCGCGGCGTCACGGCCGGCGGCGGCCAGCAGCCGGGCCAGTCGTTCAAGAATGTCCGTCTGTTGCGCTGCCGGCGCGTGTGCATGGATGGCGTCTGCCATGGCGGGTCTCCCGGCCCTGCGTGCATATCGAAGATGTGGCCTGGCGGATGACTGGCTCACCAATCCATCCGCCGGCACCATCCCTGACATGCCGTCGCGTCCGATCAAAGGCATCGGCGGTGGCCGGGTAAACCCCTGGCGATACCGGGCGGTCTGTTACCCGGACACCCCGATCTTCGGCACCGGCACGCCCTGCTCTTCCGCCGCCTTCAGCTGCACCGCCTTGGCGCGCTTAAAGCCTTCGCGCCCCGACAGCCGCTCCCAATAGGCGCGGACATTGGGGCCGAGTTCGCCCGCCAGCCCCACCGAATGGGCGAGCAGGATGGCATAGCCGACCGAGATGTCGGCCGCGGTGAAGCGGCCGGCGCAGAGCCAGTCCTGTTCGCCGGTCATCTGCTCGATCAGCCGCAGCCGGGCCAGGAACCATTTGGCGTAGTCGTCGGCGGCCTGGGGCAGCTTGCGCTCGTCGGGTTCGAAGAAGCGATAGCGCAGCACCAGGGTCTGCGGGAAGGTCAGCGTCGCCTCGCCGAAATGCAGGAAGTTGAGGAAGGGGCCGTAATCGGCCTCGTCCGGCGCCACCGCCAGGCTGGTCGGGCCATAGCGGGTGACGAGATACTGGCAGATCGCCGCCGATTCGGTCATCCGCTTGCCCTCGTCGAACAGGGCCGGGATGGTGCCGAGCGGGTTGATCTCCAGATAGCTCTTCTGGAACACCCGGGGCGGGAAGGGCAGCATCTTCAGCTCGTAGGCCGGGCCGCCGGTCTCCACCGTCAGCTCCTCCAGCGTCCAGAGCGGGCGGAAGGAACGGGCGTCGTGGCAGTGATAAAGCGTCAGCAAGGCGTCTGATCCTCCCGGGTGCTGTCCGTCCGGCGTAGGGGGCAGCGGGGCCTAGAGCCCCATCTGCCGGCTCGCCAGATCCTTCATGATTTCCTCGGCGCCGCCGCCGATGGCATTCACCTTCACTTCGCGGTAGATCCGTTCCACCGCCGCCCCGCGCATATAGCCGGCGCCGCCGAAGATCTGCACGGCTTCCGAGGCACAATACGCCATGGTCTGCGTGGCCTGGTTCTTGGCCATGCAGATCTGGGCAACCGGATTGTCGCCGGCTTCCAGCGCCCAGACCAGTCTTTCGATGAAGGCCTCGGTCACCTCCACACGCTGGGCCATGTCGACCAGCTTGTGGCGGATGACCTGATGGGCGGACAAGGGCTTGCCGAAGGTGATGCGCTCGCGGGCATAGGCGGCCGCCTCTTCCACGCAGACCCGGGCGAAGGCGCAGGCCGTGGTGGCGAGCGCGATCCGCTCGTCGTTGAAGTTCAGCATGATGGTCCGGAAGGCCGAGCCTTCCTCGCCGATCAGATTGGCGACCGGCACCCGCACCTCGTCGAAATGCAGCGTCGCGGTGTCCGATGCCCACCAGCCCATCTTCTTGAGCGGCGTGCGGGCGAAGCCGGGGCTTGCCGCCTCGATCACCATCAGGCTGATGCCGTCGCGGCCGGGCCCGCCGGTGCGCACCGCGACCGTGTAATAATCGGCGCGCATGCCCGAGGTGATGAAGGTCTTCTCGCCGCTGACCACATAATGGTCGCCCTCGCGCCGCGCCTTCGTGCGGATACTGGCGACATCGGAGCCGCCATTGGGTTCGGTGATCGCCAGCGCCGAGATCTTCTCGCCCGCCAGAATGCCCGGCAGCACCCGGGCCTTCAACTCGTCGGAGCCGGCCTTCAAAATCGGCGGCGCGCCGATGGTGTGGCTGAGCAGGCTGGCCGGCACGCCGCCCGCCCCGCAGCGCGCCAGTTCCCGGCCGGCGATCATGCTCATGAACCGGTCGGCCGGGATGCCGCCATACTCTTCCGGATAGCCGAGGCCGAGCAGCCCGATCTCCGCCGCCCTGCGGTAGAGGTCGCGGGGGAATTCGCCCGCCTCGTCCCAGTCATTGACGAAGGGGGTGATCTCGCGCGCCACCCAGCGGCGGAGCGTGTCCTGCCACTCCAGATGCTCGGGCGAGAGATAGGGGGAGCGCAGGAGGTTCATGGGGGGCGTCTCCGTGGGTTCAGCCTGCCGCAGCCGGGTTGGTTCAGCCTGCGGCGGCCGGGTTGGTTCAGCCTGCGGCAGCCGGGTTGGTTCAGCCTGCGGCAGCCGGGGCTTCGATCTCGACCAGCACCTGGCCCGCGCCGACCTGATCGCCGTCGCCGACGGTGATGGCGGTGATCCGGCCGGCGAGGTCGGCCTTGTGGACATGCTCCATCTTCATCGCCTCCAGCGTCACCAGCGGCCGGCCGGGCTCGACCTCGTCGCCGATGGCGGCCAGAACCGCGACCACGCGGCCGTTCATCGCCGCCCGGATCCGGCCGTCACCGGCGGCCTCGCCGGCCCGATGGGCGGGTTCGAAAGACCGGTCGTCGATGCGGACCGGCCGGCCGTCCAGATGCAGATGCAGCACATGGCCGTCGCGGGCGAAGCGCAGCCGGGTGGTGGTGCCGTCGATGGTGACCACCAGCGCGCCGGCGATACCATCGGCTTCGGGTACAAGCTCGATCGGTGCCAGCGCCACCGTCGCGCCATCGACCTCGGCCGTGAAGCTTCCGGGGCCGGACCGGGCGATGGAGACGGTCGTCGCGGTGCCGTCGATGGCCAGCAGCACCGGCACCGGCAGGGTATGGGCCAGGCTGCGCCCGGCGACGCCGCGGCCATCGGTGGCGATGCCGTGGAGCAGCAGGGCCGCGACCGCGGCGGCGCGGCGGTCGGCCAAGGCATTGCGGGCCAGCAGTTCGTCGCCATGGGCGCCGATGAAGGCGGTGGTCGCCTGGCCGGCCGCGAAGACCGGATGGGCCAGACAGGCCGCCAGGAAGCCCTGATTGGTGGCGATGCCCAGCGCCACCGTGTCTTCCAACCCGTGGATCAGCTTGCGGCAGGCATCGGCGCGGCTGGCGCCATGGGCGATGACCTTGGCGATCATGGAATCGTAATAGGGCGAGATTTCCGGGTCGCCGCCCAGCGCATGATCGACCCGCAGCGCCGCGGTCGGCGCCCAGGCGCGGAAGCGGCCGCTCTGGGGCATGAAGCCCTTCGCCGGATCCTCGGCACAAAGCCGGACCTCGATCGCATGGCCCCGCACCTGGACCTGAGCCTGGGTGATCGGCAGCGGCTGTCCGGCTGCGGCGATCAGCTGCAGCTCGACCAGGTCGAGCCCGGTGACCGCCTCGGTGACGGGATGCTCCCCCTGCAGCCGGGTGTTCATCTCCATGAAGTAATAGCGGCCCTGGGCGTCGAGCAGGAATTCCAGCGTGCCGGCGCCCTCGTAACCGATCGCGCGGGCGGCCTGGACGGCGGTCTCGCCCATCCGCGCCCGCAGATCTTCATCGACCGCGGGCGAGGGCGCCTCTTCGATCACCTTCTGGTGGCGACGCTGAACCGAGCAGTCGCGCTCGCCCAGATGCAGCACATTGCCATGACGGTCGGCGATGACCTGGATTTCGACATGGCGCGGCGACAGGATCGCCTTTTCGACGATCACATCCGGGTTGCCGAAGGCGCTCTGCGCTTCCGATCGTGCGCTCTTGAGCGCTGCGGGGAAGTCGGCCTCACGCTCGACCAGCCGCATGCCGCGGCCGCCGCCGCCGGCGGTCGCCTTGATCATCACCGGAAAGCCGATCCGGCCGGCCTCGGCGGCAAGCCGGGCCTCGTCCTGGTCCTCGCCCTGATAGCCGGGCACGCAGGGCACGCCGGCCGCTTCCATCACCCGCTTGGCGCCGGCCTTGTCGCCCATGGCGATGATGGCGGCGGGCGAGGGGCCGATGAACACGATCCCGGCCTCGGCGCAGGCGCCGGCGAACCCGGCATTCTCGGCCAGGAAGCCATAGCCCGGATGGATGGCATCGGCGCCGGCGGCTTTGGCGGCGGCGATGATCGCATCGATCCTGAGATACGAGGCGGCGGGTGCGGCTTCGCCGATGCGCACGGCCCGGTCGGCCTCGCGGACATGGGCGGCGCCGGCATCGGCATCGGAATAGACCGCGACCGTGCGATAGCCCAGGCGGCGGGCGGTGCGGATCACCCGGCGGGCGATCTCGCCGCGATTGGCGATGAGGATGGTGGAGAAGGGGGTAGGTTCGGCCATGACCCTGACACTCTGACGGAAGACGGGGAAGGGGTGGGGCGGGCGGCGCGTCTCTGCCCGGATCAGGCAGAGGGCGGCCCTCCGGTCACGGCCTGGCGACCGAGAACTGCATCCGGCGGGGCTGGCGGGCCTCGGCCTCGCGGCAGATCGCCAGCACCTCGGCCAGCACCGCGCGGGTGTCGCGCGGGTCGATCACGCCATCGTCCAGCAGGCGGGAACTGGTGGCGAAGACGCTCATCTGGCCGTCGAAGATGTCGATGATCCGCTTCTGAAGGGCATCCAGCTGGGCCTGATCCGGCTCCACGCCCTTGCGCTTCGCGGCGGCCGCCGTGACGATCGCCATGGTCTGGGCGGCCTGCTCGCCACCCATCACCGCGGTCCTGGCATTGGGCCACGAGAAGCAGAAGCGCGGGTGGAAGCCGCGGCCGCACATGCCGTAATTGCCGGCACCGAAGGATGCGCCGCAATAGATGGTGATCTGCGGCACCGTGGCGCTGGTCACCGCCTGGATCATCTTGGAGCCGTGCTTGATCATCCCCGCCTCTTCATAGGCGCGGCCGACCATATAGCCGGTGGTGTTGTTCAGGTAGATGATCGGGGTTTCCGACTGGCAGCAGGCCTGGATGAAATGCGTCGCCTTGTTGGCGCCGGCCGGGTCGATCGGGCCGTTATTGGTGATGATGCCGACCGCGAAACCCTCGATCCGGGCATGGCCGCAGACCGTGGCCGGGCCGTAGCGCTCGCCGAATTCCAGGAAATCGCTGTCGTCGACGATCCGGGCGATGACCTGCTTCATATCCACCGGCCGCTTGTGATCGACCGGCATCAGCCCCAGCAGCTCTTCGGGGTCGAGCCGGGGCGGCTGCGGCGCCTGTTCCGGCGCGGTGCGCACCAGGCCGGCATCCCAGTCCAGCCCGGCCACGATGTCGCGGGCGATGGCGATGGCATGGCGGTCGTCCTCGGCCAGATAGTCGCCGAGGCCTGAGATGCTGGTGTGCATCACCGCACCGCCCAGCTCCTCTTCGGTCGCGATCTCGCCGGTTGCGGCCTTCAGCAGCGGCGGGCCGGCCAGGAAGGCGCGGGTGCGGTCGCGGACCATGACGATATAGTCCGACAGCCCGGTCTGATAGGCGCCGCCGGCCGTCGACGAGCCATGGGTGACGGTCACCACCGGCAGGCCCGCGGCCGACAACCGGGCGAGGTTGCGGAACATGCTGCCGCCATGGACGAAATCTTCCACGCGGTAGTTCATCAGATTGGCGCCGGCGCTTTCCACCAGCTGGACATAGGGCAGCTTGTTCTCCAGCGCCAGTTCCTGGGCGCGCAGCTGCTTGGCCAGGCCCATGGGCTGCAGCGCCCCGGCATCGATGCCGCTGTCCGACGCCGACACCATCACCCGCACGCCCGACACGAAGCCGATGCCGGCGATGACGCCGCCGCCCGGAATGCTCTTCTCGGGGTCGGTGTTGTCCATCAGATAGCCGGCCAAGGTCGACAGCTCGACGAAGGGCGTGCCCGGATCCAGCAGCAGGGCGACGCGTTCGCGGGGCAGCAGCTGATGGCGCTTTTCGAACCGCGGCTTCGACCGGGCAGATGCCGCCCGCGTCCGCGCCTCCAGCGCCCGGACCCGATCGATCAGCGCCGTCATGTCCCGGCGGTTCGCCTGGAAGCTCTCGGCTCCGGTCGAGATGGAGGACGTTATCTGCGTCATGGGCCGGGCACCTCTGCCGTGCGGATGGAATGGTCGTGTCTGGTCTGGTCCTGCGGGGGCGGTCGCCGGCCTCGGGAGGAGAGCATTGGGGGATGCAGCCGGCAACCGCCCGACCCCCAGCCTATCGGGCCCGGGGGCGGCGCGTCTTGCGTTCAGTGGCTGCGGGGAAGGGCGCGGCTGGGGCCGGGTGGTGCGGCCTGATTGTCGGTTTTGCCGAATAACCGAAGATAAAATTCAATCATGGAGACATATTCGCGCGGATCGGGAAAGTCCTTGGACCACCAGGCGTATAACGGACTAGGAATCGGCCACAACCTTCCCGAGATTATCGCGACGAAGCGTATTCGGACCTCCTGCAATCTGAAAGATGCACAATGATGAAGATCCTTGCAGAGACGACGACTCTTGATGCCATGGTTCATCCGATGCGGGCGGCGCAGCCCTCGACCGCGCGGCCGGCCTGGCGCAGCCCGAAGCTGGACATGCTGGAGACGGCGCAGACCGCGGCCCGCTCCGATGGCAGTATCGATGGCGGCATCTTCAGCTGAGCGGGCAGGGGGGCGGGGAGATCCGCCCCTGATGCCGTGCGGGTGAAGCCGGTCCTGCGTGGATCTGCGGGATCCTGCGGGGGGTGGGGCGTGGTGTCGAACGGCACGACCCTTGAGGGGCTGGTAATGCGCACCGGCACGACCGGGCCGACCTGGCTGGTTTATGTGGGGGGCCGGATCTGAATCTGATTGAGATTTGCGGACGGATGAGTGTGGAGAGTGGGAGGCGGCTTCAGCCGCAGCGGGCCTGCCATTTAGGCACGGATCCAGGAATCGTCTCGGTGGTCGAGGCGTACAGGCGGGGGGACGGCGTGTCGAACGGATGCAGCCATTCCCGTATGACCGCGATCACGATTTTTGCCGCGATTGCCTTGGCGCAGCAGTATGAATACCGGACAGAGGGCATGCGATTGGCAGAGGGGCAGGCCAGGGATGAGTGGTGACGGCCCGGCCCGGAGCCATCGGAAGATGGAGAGGGCAGCTTGTTATGTCGCCAGCGAGGTCGGTGGAGCGCTTGCGCCACTAGAGCTGGTAGAAATTTGATGATAAACTTATAACTAAGATAACGGGACGTTTGGCTCCTGCGAGCAGGGCATCTTACTGGCCCAATTCAGCTCAGCCATAGCGGACTATGTTGCCTTTAGCAAACTCGATCCATATATATAGTAGAGAGACGGGGCGTATCTAGAGCCGCCCTCGGCCTGCAACTCAGGCTAAGCGGCCCCGGTTTTCCTGTGGTTTTTTGGGCGGAGTACGGCCCGTCTCACACTCCCATCAAATTTCGCTTCCGGCGTGGCTCGTAAAGTGTGTGGAAGCTGTAGTTCCAATTGCCCGGTTCGCCTCGTCGGCGGAAAACGGCTCGGACAATGGCTGACTGTCGGTGAGGAAACAGAACAGTAACCGTGGCGGCCACCAACACCGGGAGACAGTTTCGTGACGGTCTGACCACCATGAGCGACCGTTCGGAGACGTTGCCGATTATGTGAGGGATGGCTCCAATAAGGCTCCAGGATTGACTTTTGGCGAGGCGCTCACGTCGGCGCCGGTTCATGTGACGCCAACCTTCTCTTGTAAAGCGTATTGTAGCGCTAGAGTCTGCAAAGTGGAGTGATAGGGAGTTTAGTCGGACATATTCTTGACGCGCTGCAACGATTGGTGCGGCACTTGACCATAAATATCTGAAATCGCTAGCCTGTGTTCTTACCTGAGGTAAGAGGAGATCACCATGAAGTGTGCCGCATAAGTCTGAAATGCGATTTTTCGCTGATGCGTCGAAGACATTCTCGACCGGAACGAACACCTGAGAGCCGAGGACTGAGCGCCCGTCCCGGACATCGGTCCAGTGCGCGGAGAGAGATTCGGGATCGACTTTTATTAGTATTGCTGCGCCCACCACGCGACGCCAGCGAGCGGCGTTCCGGGTTAGTTTATCTTTTCCGACGCTCAAAGCGAACTTACCGTCGCGCGGTTGCACAGAATGGCATTTTATTTGGACGTGGATTATCTGTCCTGTGGGAACTCCACCGCGTTCGATGAAAATCAAACCGTCAACACCATCATCGTTGACGGCATCCAGCGGCTGCCATCGGCTCTTCCAATCCTGAAGAACAATCCGCTCGACCGCATTGACGCCGAGCTGTCCTTTTCTCTGCTTGGAAAGGCCTGTTACTGGCACTTTGAAGGATCCCTCATGTCGATTGATGCCGTATGAACGCCCGGGTTTGCCATTGTCATCAATGTCCGAAGGCCACGGAAGAAGCAAGGTTCGGTTTCTAAATGCTAGGTGGGTCTGATGTTGTGCGCTATATTCTACATCAGAATTCTTTCCTCCTTTCAAGTAACTTTACTTCATCCGGCATGTGGTTCAGGTGGGATCTATGAGTTCAAAAGCGGGCAATGCGATGCTGGATTCCGGGCACAATCACATCAAGCGATCGCCGCAAGAGCAACAGCCGAGAGGAAATTGACCGCAAGTTTGTCGGAGCGAGTAGTGGGCCCGGCTGATGTCATATGACTTTATCCGCGATGGGGCACCCGGCATTTAACCTCCTGGGCCACGACAGATCTGGGTCACGTCCCGCCGAATGGTGTAACAGCGTTTGCCTGGGGATGATGTCGCAGGGCGCAGAGCGCCCGGAGGCATCATCCCCAGGCGCCCCCGAAATCGGGGTGGTCATCGTCGATCTTCGGTAGGGTTTGGTTGCAACCCCCAACCGAACCAAGGATCAAGACGATGACCGATGAAATGATGAGCCTTCGTGGCCTGCTGGAAAAGAGCGCAGATGCCGATCTGCTGCGCGAGATGATCGGTTTTGCCGCCGAGCGGCTAATGGAGTTGGAGGTGGCGACGCTGACCGGCGCCGGGCATGGTGAGCGCAAGCCCGATCAGCGCCTTGTCCACCGCAACGGCTACCGCGAGCGCGACTGGGAGACCCGGGCGGGGACGGTGGCGTTGCGCATCCCACGCCTGCGCAAAGGCAGCTATCTGCCGTGCTTCCTGGAGCCCCGCCGGATGGCGGAAAAGGCGCTGACCGCCGTCATCCAGGAGGCCTATGTCCAGGGCATCTCGACACGGTCGGTCGACGATCTGGTCAAGGCCATGGGCATGACCGGTATCTCCAAAAGCCAGGTCAGCCGCCTGNGTGCCGAAATCGACGGCAAGATCGCCACCTTCCTCGACCGCCCGCTGGAGGGCGACTGGCCCTATGTCTGGCTCGACGCCACCTACGTCAAGGTGCGTCAGGACGGCCGCATCGTCAGCGTGGCGGTGATCATTGCGGTCGGTGCCAACACCGCCGGGCGACGCGAAGTCCTGGGCATGGCCATCGGCCCCAGCGAGGCTGAGACCTTCTGGACCGACTTCCTGCGCAAGCTGGCGCGGCGGGGCCTGCGCGGCGTCAAGCTGGTGGTCTCCGACGCCCACGAAGGGTTGAAAGCGGCCATCGCCAAGGTGCTGAACGCCACCTGGCAGCGCTGCCGCGTCCATTTCATGCGCAACGTGCTGGCCCATGCAGGCAAACAGGGCCGCCGCGTCGTCTCGGCCTTCATCGGCACCGCCTTCGCCCAGGACACCGCCCGGGCCGCCCGTGCGCAATGGCGCCAGGTGGCCGACCAACTGCGCCCCAGAGCCCGGAAACTGGCGGACGTGATGGACGACGCCGAAACCGACGTCCTGGCATACATGGACTTCCCCGCCGCGCATCGCGCCAAGCTGCACTCGACCAATCCCATCGAGCGCCTCAACGGCGAAATCAAGCGCCGCACCGAGGTCGTCGGCATCTTCCCCAACGAGGCCGCCATCACCCGACTGATCGGCGCCATCCTGCTGGAGCAGAACGACGAATGGGCCGTCCAGCGATCCCGCTATATGACCCTGGAATCCGTCGCCCCCTTGGGCGATGATCCGCTGACCAGCCTGCCGCCCGTCGCGGCAGCCTGACTATCCCGGACAACCCTGCCGGAGATCAAACGGCGACTGCGCTGTTACACCAATTCTCGGGACACGATCGGCAAGCGCCGTCGTTTCAATCCACGCACCCGCAAGGGTGCGACCACTGGAACTGATGTCGATGTTCGTGGACTCAAGGTTTCAATCCACGCACCCGCAAGGGTGCGACGTCGCCGGCAGCCGGCAGCATCGTAGCGTTCCGGGTTTCAATCCACGCACCCGCAAGGGTGCGACACCGACCCGAGCCGCAGCAGCAAACGCCCGGCTTGTTTCAATCCACGCACCCGCAAGGGTGCGACTCTCCGCGCCGGGTCGTGCGGATTTCGTAGGGCCTGTTTCAATCCACGCACCCGCAAGGGTGCGACAAGGCCCGCGCCGAGCAGGTCAAGACCGAACAGGAGTTTCAATCCACGCACCCGCAAGGGTGCGACGCTTGCCGCCGATCGCCTGCCAGGTGGCGACCAGTTTCAATCCACGCACCCGCAAGGGTGCGACTGAGCCGCTGCCGGCGCCGGCGCCGGCGTTTCAATCCACGCACCCGCAAGGGTGCGACGGATGCGGGCAATGGATTACTCTATCGGTTCACAGTTTCAATCCACGCACCCGCAAGGGTGCGACTCGGCCGGCGCATCGGCGCCGGAGGTGCCATGCAGTTTCAATCCACGCACCCGCAAGGGTGCGACGCTCAGTCCACTTGAGGGTATAGCGAGCCGCGCGGTTTCAATCCACGCACCCGCAAGGGTGCGACTACCGGCTGACGGTGGCCGGTGTCGAAGTCTACGGTTTCAATCCACGCACCCGCAAGGGTGCGACGGGGTCGAGGTCGCCGCGATGCTGTCGGGCGAAGTTTCAATCCACGCACCCGCAAGGGTGCGACGTCGCGCTGATCGCCAGCCCGCGGGCGTGATCGGGGTTTCAATCCACGCACCCGCAAGGGTGCGACACCAGCTTTCCGATCTGGGCACGGCAGCACCCGGGTTTCAATCCACGCACCCGCAAGGGTGCGACGGATCATGTCGTCCTGGTGGGCGACACGGCCGATGTTTCAATCCACGCACCCGCAAGGGTGCGACCGGGCGGCGGATGCCCGGGCGGCGCTGCTGGCGGTTTCAATCCACGCACCCGCAAGGGTGCGACGATGGCGAGCCACATGGCCCGCCCGTGAACATCGTTTCAATCCACGCACCCGCAAGGGTGCGACCAAGTACATCGCTGGGCTGACCAGCGACGGTGCTGTTTCAATCCACGCACCCGCAAGGGTGCGACCCTCTTGCGGTTTCGGGGCCGGCGATGGCCGCGGTTTCAATCCACGCACCCGCAAGGGTGCGACGCCGCCAAGGCCACCCCCGATCATGCCGCCGGTCGTTTCAATCCACGCACCCGCAAGGGTGCGACGCCTCCGGGCTGCCCGGCACCTCGGGGATCTCCGGTTTCAATCCACGCACCCGCAAGGGTGCGACCAGCGGATAAAAACCGAACTCCTGGATTGGTCGCGTTTCAATCCACGCACCCGCAAGGGTGCGACCTGGCGGATGCCGAGCTGCGCCGGGTGGCGGCGGTTTCAATCCACGCACCCGCAAGGGTGCGACCGCCGACCGCGTCGCCGTCGGCGTCGCAGGTCAGTTTCAATCCACGCACCCGCAAGGGTGCGACTCTTGCGGTTTTGGGGTAGCAGACCTACGTTATGGTTTCAATCCACGCACCCGCAAGGGTGCGACCCACCCCCTCTTAATAACCTGAATCGGGGACCGGAAAAAGGCGATCTGCGCGAACCCCTTCCGGAGATCATGCCAAGGCATGAACAAGAATATTTTGTGAAATTTAAGCAATTGAAAAGGCCAGATAATTTTTTCCGCGAACCTCCCGGGGTTTTTACGGGAGCTTGGGGTTCGCGGGCGAGACGGGGCAGGGTCTTGGGCGGTATCGGTGGGGAGAAGATCCCGTAGAGGCGCCCGGCGTTTCTGTGGGGGGTGTGTCGTTGCGTATTTCTGCGCGAACGCTCTACCGTCATCGCGGCCAGGTTGGGAGCCGGGGTGGTCTCTATGGAGATGGGGGGTGCGTCTTTGGGAGATCCGGGCCGTTCATCGCCTGCGGTCTTTGGCATAGACAGGGTTTTCGACAATCTTCATGCGGAAAGAAAGGTGGATCCCCGCCTTCGCGGGGATGACGGTAGAGAGTGTTGTGTACAGAATGTCAGCGTCTGTGCATGATACCGACAGTATTCATGTCGGGGAGAGCAGCGCTCATGTCATGTTCTCCGCCACCAATATTCGTCCGACATTTACACCCGTCATCCCCGCGAAGGCGGGGATCCACCTTTCCTGTCGCACGAAAACGCTGAACGACCTGGATCCCGGCCTTTCGCCGGGAGGACGGGATTTTCTTTCCGTGAGAAGCGGGGGCACGCCCGGTGCGGGGGATGCGGGCGGGGTGTCAGGCGTGGGCCGGCGTTTCGAAGCGCGGGAAGAGGACGTTGTTTTCCAGGTGGATGTGGTCCTCCAGCTCGGTGACGAAATGGCCGAGGCCCCGATAGAGGGCGGTCCAGGAGCGGCAGGCGCCGGGGGGTGGGGTGAAGCCGTCGGTCATGGTTTCGAGGCGGCGGATCTGCTCGCCATGATCGTCGTGTTCCTCGCGCATGACACGTATGGGTTGCGCGACCAGGGCCGAGGGGGCGCGGCGCATGGCGGGGAAGAGGATCAGTTCCTCTTTTTTCATGTGCATTTCCAGAAGGCCCGCGGTCTCGCGCAGCAGTTCGGCGAGGCCCTGCGGCAGGGCCGGGTTGCCGGCGTGGACCCGCGCCACCTTCTCGGCCAGCAGGATCAGCTCTGGCAGGTCGCGGCGGTGGGCCTCGTGATAGCAGACAAGGATATGGTCGATCAGCGCGCCGGTGGCGATGTCGGCCACCGGCACCTCTTCGGGGGCGGCGGCGGGATTGGGGCGGGTCATGGGATCATCCCTTCGGCAAGGCGGGTTCGTGGGGAGGAGTATCGGCGCTGAAAGATGACTCTTAAATGCATATTTATGGCCTGCGACGATACGCCCCTCCCGGCCCTGCCCATCCGCCCCGCCCCGCCCATCCGCCCCGCCCCGCGCACCCAGCGCGGTCCGCCCGCCTGCCGGGGCATGGGGTCGCAGCCATGCCCCCTTCCATGCCGCGTCAATCTGTGGTGCCCTTGAGGTCAAGGATTTCACGAGGCCGAGATGCGAAACCGGACGAGACGTTTTCCGCAGGCCACAACCACCGGCAGTTTGGTTCAGCTGGCGGCCGCTCTGGTCTGGCTGCCGATGGCCTGGATCATCGCCCGCACGCTGGGGCAGCTGGCGGATGATGCCGGGATGGTGGCCGTGCTGCCCGCCGCCCTGGCGGTTCTGGCCCTGGGGCTGCTGCGGGCGGGGCTGGAGGCGCTGGGCGCGCGGATGGTGTTCCGGGCCGCGCGGGCGGAGGTGGGGCGGTTGCGCCGCGGGGCGCTGGCGGCGCTGGCCGCCCGCGACCCGCTGGACCCCGAGCGGGCGGCATCGGGGGCGGCGGCATCGGTGGTGGCGGAACAGGCCGAGGCGGTGCTGCCCTGGCTGCATCGTTATCGGCCGGTACAGCTGAAGGTTGTTGCCGTACCGCTTGTACTTCTTATAGCTGTGGGATCGCTGTCCTGGGCGGCGGCGCTGATCCTGCTGGTGGCGGCGCCGCTGATCCCGGTTTTCATGGCCCTGGTCGGCATCCGCGCCAAGGCGGCGAGCGAGGCACAGCTGGCCGAACTCGGCACCATGAACGCGGTGCTGATGGACCGGCTGCGCGGGCTTTCCACCATCCGGGCGCTGGATGCCGTGGACATCACCGCAGAGCGCCTGCGCGGGTCTGCCGAAGGCGTGCGACGGCGGACCATGGCGGTGCTGCGCATCGCCTTTCTGTCCTCGGCGGTGCTGGAGCTGTTCTCGGCGCTGGGGGTGGCGATGGTGGCGGTCTATGTCGGCTTTCACCTGCTGGGCGACCTGAATTTCGGCACCTGGGGCGGGCGGATGGGGCTGGCCCAGGGCCTGTTCGTGCTGCTGCTCGCCCCGGCGTTTTTCGAGCCGCTGCGCGAGCTGGCGGCGGTCTGGCACGATCGTGCCGCGGGCGAGGCCGCGCATGACGCGCTGACCGCACTTGGGGCGGCACCGGCGGCTACGGACCAGGCACCGGAGGTGGTCGACCTTTCCCAAGCGCCTGCGCTCTCACTCAGGGATCTGTCCTTCACCCATCCGGCGAGCGGCCGGGGCATCCCCCAGGGCTTCGGCCTTGAGGTGGCGCCGGGCGAGCGGGTGGCGCTGTTCGGCCCTTCGGGTTCGGGCAAATCCACCCTGCTGGCGCTGATCGCGGGGCTGGCCCTGCCCGATGGCGGGCGGATCATCATCGGCGGCAGGCCGCTCGACGCATCGACCCGGGCGGATATGCGCCGGCGGATCGCCTGGATCGGCCATCGGCCGCATATGATCGCCGGCAGCCTGACGGCGAATGTCCGCTTCGGCCGCGATCTCGATGCCGGCCCGCCGCTCGCCCGGCTGCTGCCCGGCATCGACCCCGCCCGCCAGGTGGGCGAGGCCGGGTTCGGGCTGTCGGGCGGCGAGGCGGTGCGGCTGGCGATCGCCCGCGCCATCGCCGACCCCGCCGCCGATATCGTGCTGGCCGACGAGCCGACCGCGCATCTGGACGGCGACACCGCCGCCCGGGTGCGCGCCGCCCTGATCGAGGCCACCGCCGGCCGCACGCTGGTGGTGGCGACCCACGATCCCGACCTGGCGGCGGCACTCGACCGGGTGATCCGGCTGGAGGGGGCGGCATGAGATACCGTCACGCTGAGCAAGCGCTTTTTTCAGTCGGCGAGCTTTGGCACGAAGGGTTTTCGAGCCTTGGCGACGGCGTAGACGGCGACG
>NZ_NYWI01000009.1:0-22180 GCF_002684955.1 Tistrella sp.
GAGGCCGGCCGCGCCGCCATCACTCTTATGCGCAAAGCGGAAGAGATTTCCGCGGATGACGGAAAAATTTTCCGGACTACAGAAACAGTCAGAAGAACCAGCCAATCTGTAAACACGGCCGCTTCGCGAAGCGACGAAACAACGGCGCCGGCTACGCCGCCGCACACTCATAGCCCCGCCACAGCCCTAACAACCAACTCATCATCAGATACAACCGCCGGCATCTGCCCGCCAACGCGGGCACGTCGATCCGCTGGAGGTTCGTCGGCAACACCGGATCTCACGGCACCGCCGGTGGACAATCTGCATGCCCTGCTTGCCCGCAGTCGGACCGGCCAGCTTCTGGCAGGAACCGATGACCTCATTCACCTGGATCGTCTGGAAGCACGAGCAGCCGAACACTTTGAGAGCACGATCGGCGCTGCTCGCCATCCTGGCCGGATCTGGACCTGGGCCCTTGATCGCCATGGCCCGGCTGAGGCCATCACGGCCTGGATTCTGGCCTGTGATAGCCCGGAAATTACCAGCCCGGGCGCGTGGTTCATGCGTTGGGTGGCAACGCCGCAGCGCTGGGATCTGGCTCCGAATGTCGCCCGACTGCTGGCTCGATCGCCTGAGCCGGTGACATCACCGCAGATCGACTACAGCGAGGCGCCCCGAGCGCGGGTTGAGGATCTGGAGCGCCTGGCGGCCCGGATCGAAGCCGAGACCGCGCCTGCGATTGCCCCGGCCCCATCTGGCGTTTCTCTGTCTGCCACCCCTCCGACCCTCAGTGAGGCAGGAGAGGCTTGGAAACACTTCCTGGACGCCTGGACAGCTGAACGTGGGGAGGCTCTGCGGGCTTCCTGGCTCGATGGCAGCCACTGTCTCGGCATTGATGGGGACCGACGGCTTCATGTGGTGGTCAAATCCGCCTTCGCCCGGGATTGGCTGGCAAGCCGCTGCGTCGATACGAACCGGCGTGCCGCGGTGGCTGCGGGGACCGATGGGGTTGTTTTCACTGTGAAATAAGGCGCTGTTACAGAACAACACTGGTCTTCGATTGGACGCGCGGCGTGCTCTTCGGCAGGCTGCGGGCAGGGATTAACATCCATGCGGGGCTTTGGGCCCCATATGGGTGCCCTGGCCCTCCTCTCAAGGAGTGCTCCAATGCTGAACCAGTGGACCCTTATCGGCCGGATCGGCACCATCGAGACCAGGAACGGGCGGGAAAAGTCCCGGCTCTACCTCTCGGTTGCCGAAGATGCGGATTATTTCGACCAGACCCGGGAAGAGTGGGTCAAGCGCACCCGCTGGCACAATCTCGTCGCCTGGTCGGAGATCGCCGAACGGATCATCAGGTCTTATAAGGTCGGTGATCTGGTCGTGGTCGAAGCCGAGGTACAGCCTTGGCGGGTCGAGGAAGAAGGCGGAGACGGATGGCGATCGGGGGTTAACTTCGTCGTCCATCGAATCCGCCTGCTCGCCCGGCCCAAGGCCGCTGAGGAACAGTAACAGCCGGCGTTCCAGCGTCTGGCTGTCGGTAGGGTGCTGTCTGCGGGCAGCACCCTATATCTCCATAAAAATGCATATGCATACTGAGAGGTTGTTTTAAATCATGGCCTTGAGAGGCATTGCTCGGTAATGGCACGGAGTTCGTCGCAAATACATATATACATAGATGTAAAAATGTAATGCACCCCGCCCCTGGTTCGACGCGGGCCGCAGGCCGGTCGAACCTCGCGGTAGCGAGGACGAGGGCGACGCCCCTCGTCCCGACACCTCCGGCAAGGCCGCGGCGAAGGCCTCCGGTCAACCCCCGAAGCCCGCATGCGGGACGCCGGCTCTGCCGGCGTGGGGTTGAGGGGAGGCCTTCGGTGTGGCAGATGATCAGTGATCAACGGTCCCTGAGGGCTGCATCGACAGCGACGACCGTCGACAGGATGCCGCCACGGATTGCCGGCGGGACGGCCCACCAGGCCCTGACCAGGCGTTCGGTGTCAGGGTCGAAGGCCTTGCTTGCAGGCATCCCGCCCAGACCTTCGAAGAAGAAGGCGGGGGACACACCCAGCACCTTCGCGATCAGGCTGAGGCGGTCTGCGGAGACCCGATTGCGGCCTTTCTCGTATTTCTGGACCTGCTGGAAGCTGAGGCCGATCAGCTTCCCAAGCTCACTTTGTGACATGCCACGCCGGATCCGCAGATCACGGATCCGGGCGGCGATGATCTGGCAGTGTTCGGCCAGTTCGTGCTTCAGATCGTCATCGATATGCATCATGTCTCGCTCTCCTGAGTGGGAGGGCCCCGGGGCTATCTGGTCAACCTGAGGTATATGATATCTAAGATGATATCAAATACAACATAGATATCTAAAACGAATCGTTATTGATGCCATTGCACACATCTCTCACAATGCGCAGATGCCGCCTCGCAAAAAACTCTTCGACCACATGGTTGCCCGCTTTCCAGAGGGCACTTTTGAGCGCATCGCAGCCGTCCTCGGCCGGACAGAGGATCGGACCGATTTCGTGCGGGAAGCGGTCGAGAAGCTCTTGCAGGAGCGGGAGGCAAAGGCCAGGGGTGAGCCCCGCGCCTAAGCACGATGCAGGACATGTCGGCGTTCGTGCTCTATAGTTGAAACTGCGATCGCAGATCGCCCTTATGGACCCGTCGAGGGTCCTCAGGGGCGCTCTCGGATTCATAAGGCTTCCAACGCTTCGAGGTGGAGGAGGTTCTTGTGGAAGAAGATCGTATGGCCGACATGGTTGAGGCCATCTGGCAGCGGGCCGGAAGACAACTTCGGGAAGCCGGTTTCACGCCCATACAGGCAAGGGAGGTCATCCACATCATGGAATACATCCTGCCCCAGTCGGTGCGTGAGCAGACCCGATTGATGGCGAAGGACATTGCGGAAGAAAGCACGAAGACCCTTCGTGCAGAGATCCGCAACGACATTGCCGCCTTCGAAGCCAGGATGATCGAGAAGCTCAGCGATCGCACGCTGACGGACTTCCGATTCTGGCGGGGGCTGCTGATCGGCGGGCTGGTCACCTTCATCGTGACAGTCTCCGCCGCGGCTCTTAAGGGCGTCTTCGGCTGAGCCGACCACAAAATGGACGGCTGTGCCAAAGGGCGGTGGTCTCCACCGCCCTTGTTTTTATGCACCATAGGATCGAGCAATCCAGGTGCGCTTATTAAAGCATATGCATTTTTGCATTAAACAGTATTAACGCATGTATGCCTCGCGCTCATTCCTAGGTCACTCGTTCTCTAGCAGCGCGTCGAGATGGTCATGCTCTGCCGCCATGTGGCCGCCGGCGATCGCGGCGATGCGTTCGGCGGAAAGATCCTTGGTCGCAAAGGAACGCTGCATGAGGTGCTTGTAGCGTTGCAGCTCCTCATACTCGACAGGCGACACGAAATAGCCTGTCGTGCGGCCATGGCTGGTCACTGCCACAGGCTCACGCTGGACGATCTCGCGGTACTGGCCAAAATTCCGAGCGAACTCGGTAGCGGACACTTCGCGCATGGAGCCTCCCTTTCTATTGTGGATTTTACGCAATATGCGGATTTTGTCAGGCCTGCGTGCTATCGATGCCCCTGTTAAATATATACATAAGTACATAAAAGCATAATCATGCAGATGCGGCTGTCGTGACAGCCTTCGCAGCGATCGCCTCGGTCTCCGGAATGCGGATCGGCTGCACCCGGACCAGGCTGGCGGTCCGCTCCGGCTGGAACAGCACGGCATGGCCCCGGGGCAGGGTCAGGATGGTGTTGGCGTGGATCAGCGGTTCTTCGATCTCGCCCACGGTCCGGCCGTCTTCCCAACGCTCGCCGCCATAGGCGCCCACCTCCGTGCGCTCCATGCGGGTGACCCGCTTGGGCCTGGTGCCGGAGGCAGCCTGGACCCATTCGGCGGTCTCGACATCGGAGCCGCCGAAGAACAGCTTCACCTGACAGTTGGTCAGGACAGCCTGGAGCACGGCGCGGCCGTCGAGGCTTTCGTCATCGGGCTTGAGCAGGTCGGCGAAGGACTGGAAGGCGAGATTGAGGTTGAGGCCGGTATAGGCGGCCGCGGCCAGGACGCGGAGGATGACCGCCGAGGCCATGAATTTCAGCTCGTCGACGAAGAGGCTGAGCGGGGCCGTGCGCTCATGGCGGAGTCTCCGGGCGAGCTGCGCCACCTCGACCAGCAGGGTGCGGGCCGCAAGCCGGATCTCGTCGTCATCGATGTCGCCGATGACATAGAGCACGGCGTTCGAGCGGATCACCCGGTCGAGATCGAGGCCACGGCCGGCCCTGGGCGTGAGGGAGGGACGCCGGGCCAGACGTTTCAGTTTCTCACGCGGGGAGAGCAGGGCTTTCCATTCCCCCTCTGACAGGTCGCGCCGCTCAAGGGCATCGGCGATCGCGCCGAGGCTGGTGCGTGGCAGCTCCGCCATCACCTCGCGGATGACGCTGGCGGCCAGGATCTTGTAATGGTCGGCATCGGTGCCCCGCTCCTTCAGCCCCAGAAGTTCGGTCATCCGGATGATCCGCTCCTCAAGGGGGCCGTGTTCAAGCGGGGCCCAGCGGCCGGCGCCGGTCTCGCGCAGATCGACCAGGAGAAATTCCCGGCCCATGGCTTCAGCCCGGCTCCGCAGGATCACGGGCAGGAAGTCATCGCCCTTGGGATCGACGAAGATCACGCAATCGCCGCGCTGGACCGCCTGATCCGCCCAGACCTGGAAGGTGACGCCCTTGCCGAAGCGGGTGGCGCCGATGACGCATTTCATGGTCTCGAGCGCGGTCTTGACCGGGATTGAAACCGGCTGGCCGTCGGGGGCGAGGCCGGTGAAGACGATGCCTGGGCGGTAGTGGTTGCGGGGATCAAACCCTTGCGCGCCTGCCCAGCGGGCAGCCTCGTGGCGGACATCGGACAAGGCCTCGGTTTCCTGGCTGTTGCGGTGGGCCCGCAGCTGCTTCGACAGCCAGGTCAGGCCGTAGCGGATGGCGAGGATCCGGCTGCTGATCGCAAGGCCGATCAGGGCCAGGCCGAGCAGGCCCCAGCGCCCGGCCCAGTCGACGAGGAACCAGCGTGCGGCGCCATCGCCGAGCAGCCGCTCGGCGAGCACCAGATGGCAGATGGTGAGGAGCCAGAAGAGCAGGGCGCCGGCGAAGGCGGCGATGCGCAGGCGCCACCAGAGGATGGAGGCGCTGACGCGATCATCACCCGGGCGGACGCCGGGCAGGCCGATCGCGCAGGTCACGCTCAGGCAGAGGATCGCGAGCAGGGGCAGGCCGGGATGTCCCGCCTCCAGGGCCTGGTGTGCGAGGTGATTGCTTGCCCCTGTGACGGCTTCGGCGAAACCGGTCATCTGAAGACCTCATCTGAAGGCGCCTGCCGGCGGGGAAATCCCCGCCGGCAGGCCTTCGGCCACGGACCTTTCAAGGTCCGAGCCTTGCGTGACCATCACATGGTCAGTGCCGCCGTCGAACGGTCGGCTGTGATGGTCGCGACGACGGTCGGCCATCCGGGGGCAATGTGCCGCCGGATGGCATGACCGCCGTCCGATCTGGTGCGCGCGGCAGGGGTGCCGCTACGCATCGGTCGATCGTCATGATGTCTCCTCCTGGATGACTCATTGCCCAAGGGTGGTGCCGTCTGTCGCGTCATGGCGTTTCTCCGGAAAATCAGGGGCGGCCGAAAGGCCGCGACACCATCCACCGGCCAGGGTGGATGGCACGTATCGCAACCGCGGCGGCCAGGCCGCAGCCGCTCGTCACGCTGTCTGCTTTTGGCTGTCCGGCCGGTCGGTGATGGGGGCCACCCATCGTCGACCGGCGTCGCTCNGCCCGCTGCTTCGATCGAATCGCAAGCAGGCCTTTCTCGCCTCGTCGCAGACGCTCCCAGGCATAGCCGTCGCGCGTAGCCACGCGCGCATGAACCGGGTGTCAGCCGGTTCCGGCCTTAGCCTTTCCCACGTTAGTCCAGCCGGTCTTCACGAGCAGACCGCCAGTGCCTCACCGGGACGGTTAGAGCCTGAGGCTCTTTCATCGCAGATTTCAGGGGCCCGAGGTTCCAAAGCAGCTCCCTTACTCACCGTCCGGCTTCCAGCGTCGATCGCCGGCCACTGAAGGGCCGGTGCTGGCTCTTGCTCTCCGAGATGCACCCTCATGGGTGCAATGACAGGCTTGAGCTGTCCATCGATCTCGCGAGGTTGCCCCCACGAGTACCAGCCATCCCAGGTTTCCCCTGATGGCCTCCGGATGGTTTCCCACCCGGCGTGAAGCCCACCTGCTCGGCACGCGTTCGACCCTTCCGAGCCGCCCGCGGGCAGGGCTTTGAATACCTGCTCTCCAACTGGACAGGAGCACACCGCGTCACCGCGGGGTCCGTGTCCGTGTCGCCCGTCCTCCGGCCTGGCCTTCTGGCGCCACCGGGGGGAAGGATTGGGTCGAACGGGGGAATTGCACCCCCGAGCGCCCGTTGCAGCCGGACGAGCCCCATTACGGGCATCCGGCTACGGCGTGACGAAGCCCGGGTTGACGGCCCGGGCCGGCGGCATGGGTTGCGTGGGTGCGGGGCCTGGCCTTCGGCTTGACCTCCTTCCTTGGGGAAGGCGAGAGCCCGCATGCATGAACGTGATCCGATCCCGCTGGCGAGGCGGGATCACGAAGGATCCCGGCCCCATCGGGCGGGGTGAGCGGTGTCGTCTCCTCAATCAGGGTGCGGCGTCGGGGACCATCCCCGGCCGCTTGTGAAAGCGTCGGATCTGGTCCCGTCGTCCGGCCCCGCTGGCGAGGCGGCCCGGTCGTCGGATCGGCTCTGGCAGTGCGGAAGATCAGGCTGGCGAGGCTCTGGTCCCGGACCCTGCGTCTGATGCCGGTCGCGTCGTGCGCAACGGCATCAGATTGAGTTTTCGGCAGGGGGCAAGCAAGCGGAAAACCGCTGTGCTTGGAACCTCTTTATATTTTTCTGCAAGTATCTCTTTCTTATTCACTGATAAAAACATAGTGAAAAAATTTGAAGCAGATTTCGTCTTCGTGCTTACATGCGATCACTCAAAACCGGGGGGTGTGCATGGAGGTTCATGTCCACAAAGTCGGTCTGATGCAGGATGTGCTGAAGCATGTCGGGATCGGCTACACCCGGCATTTCGGCGGCATCGTACCGGTCACGAAGGTGGAAGCCTTCGCGACCAGGATGCAGCGCCTCTACCGGACCGATCTGTCGGCGGCCGAGCGGGTCCGCCGGAAAGCTCTTGGGCGCGCAAATGCGGCGCTCTTCCTCTATCCCCGCGCCGATCGCCAGGGGTTCGACTTCATCGGTCTGCTGACGGCGGGGGAGCATGTCGCGGCTGCGGCCGAGATGTTGTCGGATGCCGGAGACCGGCGCCAGCGGATCCGCTTCGAGGACCGCTATGAGCTGTTGCGTCTGACGGCCTCGGGCGGGCAGGNGCGCTGGACTTGGCGCCTCACCCAGGCGGCTTTCGATGCCCAGGCGGCGGCGATCCGGGCGGCCGTCCGGCGTCAGGATGACGACCGGTCCGTGCATCAGGTGATCGCCGATCTTTACGCGATGCCCGGATTCCGGGGTGTGCGCACCCAGATGGCCGGCCTGCTCCGCGTTCTGCACGGCGAATGGCAGCGCAGCCGCCAGGAGGCCCGCTGCCCTTACGTCTCGACCAGGCCCAAGGGCTATGTCCGCTTTCTGGCAATCCGGAAGATGCCGCTGTCCGAGGTGGTCGACCGGATGGTGATGGGGCGCAAGCCGATCCCCTATGCCCGGGTTCATGAAAAAGGTGCCAAGTCATGAAACTGTCGATCCAGCCGCAATCCGATGTGCATCTGTCGATCCGGCGGCTGACCCTGACCCGCGATGCCTTTGCCGACTTCATGGCCTATAAGAAGGCCTATCGGGATGCCTATGGCGAAGACATCGCGGATGAAAAGCTCGCAGCCGAGCTGGTGACCCTGGCGCTCCGGCGGGATCGCAGCCTCCGGGCCTATAAGCGCCGGAACAAGGCACCGGGCGAAGCGTCGGCGGCGTCCTCAGGCGGCCCGGCGGGCGGCGGGGAGGCGGTCTCATGATCGCCGAGATCCTGAGCTATTACGGTCAGCCGATCGCCGATCTCAGGGCCGATCCTGAGATCACCGACATCATGATCAACGGCCATGAGCGGATCTTCGTCGAGCGCGGCGGGCGTATCGAGCGCAGCGCCGCCCGGTTTCCGACGGCGGAGCGGCTGGACGAGTTCGTGCGGCAGATCGCGCACAATCTCGGTCAGACGATCGACGCGCGCACCCACCCGATCCTGGATGCCCGCCTGCCGGATGGCAGCCGGATCAATGCCGTGCTTCAGCCGGTCGCGATCGGCGGCACGGTCGTGACCATCCGTCCGGCGCCGCATCGTCATCTCTCGGCCGACGAGCTGGTCGCGCGGCGCATGCTCACCCCGGCCATGCTGGCGCGGATCCGGGAAGGCGTCGAGGCGGCAGAGTCCCTGCTCACCGCCGGGGGCACGGGCTCCGGTAAGACGACCTTGCTGCGCGCCTTCTCGGCCTTCATACCGGCTGAGGAACGGATCGTGACGATCGAGGACACCCATGAGGACCTGGTGCCGGGCGAGCGCCATGTCGTGCGCCTGGAAGCGGCGCTCCGCCGGCGCCAGCTCGACCGCGATCAGATCACCGTCGGCATGGACCGGCTGATCGTCAATGCGCTCAGGATGCGGCCGGACCGGATCATCGTCGGCGAGATCCGCACGCCTGAAGCCGCCGAGGCCTATGTCCGGGCGATGAACACCGGCCATGGCGGCAGCATGTCGACCATTCATGCAAACAGTGCCGGCGAGACCTATCTCCGGCTGCGCGATCTTCTGACCTCTGCCGCCCCGGCCGTGCCGCCGGCGCTTCATGAGGAGACCGTGCGGGCGAATGTGCGTCTGGTCATCCATGTGGCGCGGCTGCGCATCGGCAGCGATGTCCGCCGCCGGGTGACGGCGATGTCTGAGTCTGTCCGCGGACCGGATGGTCTGCACACCCGGACGCTCTGGCGCTATGTGCCGGAGGCGGACAACTGGGAGGACAGCCGGTGCGCGGCCTGATGTTTGTGTTCGCCCTCCTGCTCGTGCTGCCGGCGGCGGCCCGGGCTGAGACCGGCTGTTTCACCCGCGCGGCGCGGCTCGCCGGTGTGGAGGCGGATGTGCTGGTGGCGCTGGCCTGGGTCGAGAGCCGCTGGCGGCCGGGGGCGGTCAATGGCGGCAACCGAAATGGCAGCGAGGATGTCTGCCTGATGCAGGTGAACTCGGTCCATTACCAACGCCTGGCCCGGATCGGCATCGATCGCGACCGGCTGCTTCAGGACTGGTGTGTCTGCCTGTTGGTGGGGGCGGAGATCCTGGCGGAGATGCGGACCGCGACCGGCGGCGATCTCCGCGATGCGCTCGCAGCCTACAATGCCGGCCCAGGCAACCTCGCAGCCGGCCGGCGGCATGCCGACGAGGTGCTTCGGGTGCTCACCCGGCTGCGGCGATGGCGCGCCGGGCCGACCATCGGGTCAGCGCCGGCGCGCGAAAAAATCCGCTCAGAGGATTCGACGCAACCACACGTTGGACAACCTCCGCGATATGCGTCAGGAGGCGACTGAGCGAAGCCGCATTGTGCGCTGCAACCGATCGAGGATGAACTCGTAGATTTCATCTTCATGGATGAATTCGTACTCCCCGGACTTCAGCGCATCCATCACCAGCCGGTCGTAGATCTCAATGCTGTGGCGGGTGACCTTGGTTCTGGTCGATTTGATGCCTTGTCGGGCGAGATCGGCTTTCAACTCGCTCAACAGCTCGTAATGCGCCTTCCCGATATCCAGCGGGCGCCGGTCAGCGAGGGTTTTTCTTTCGGTCGGCATGGCCGCTCGTCTCCTTGCATGGCGAGATCGGTTGTGCCCAAGGGGGATCCTTCTCCAGAAAAGAGCAAGTCTACGTTACCGAACATAAACACTAATTCGTAATTATCCCTTGAACAAAATCAACTCTTGCGCTTTCGTATCCATCAATCAAGTCAAACAGGTCCATCGAATGAGCACGAATCCTCGCACGGTCCCGATGGGCACCGAGGCATCGGCCATGGCAGGCGCTGACGAACTGCCTGTCGCAACGACCATTCTTGGTGCGCCAGCCCGTTACTTCGTCCCGGCCGTGGCCGTCGGGTTGGGGTTTGCCCTGGGCGTCAGCCTGGTTGCCGGGATCGTTCTCGGGATCCTGCTGCCGGGCGGGCTGATCCTGCTGCACCGCAAAGATCCGAGCGCGTTCGAGATCTGGGTGGCCCGCATGCGGCTGCCCTGGTGGCGCGCCTGGACCATCGGGCGGCGCCGCCGCCCCGTCATCTGGTCGGACTGAGGAGGTCTCCCCCCATGACACTGCAATCGACCATCCGGATCCCGGCGCGTCTCCGGGCTGCAGGGCTTCTGGCCGCCGCGGCGTTCGCGAGCCTGCCGGCCCGTGCGCAGCAGGTGGTGGATATCGGCACCGTCGCCTCGGGCAATGAGGGCACCACGCTCCTCACCAAATTCTTCCAGAGCTGGGTCAACTTCATGACCGGCCCCTGGGCGGTCGCGATGATGGCAGCGTCGATCGCGGTCGGGGTCGCGATCTGGATCTTCATGCCGCGTGAAGGACCGATGGGGTGGGTGGCACGTGGTGCCATCGGCGGTCTGGTGCTGCTCAATCTGGGCCCCTGGCTGGCCGATCTCGGCTATATCGGGCTCTCCTGAGGGCGGGGCCGGGATCATGTCGTCGATGCACCCGGTCACGGAGGCCTTCCAGGTCTTCGCGCCCTATGGCAGCTGGATGCTCACCCGGCGCGGCACATTGCTGGCCGTGGTCGAGCTGGAGGGTGTCGATCCGGACGCGCTGACCCGGGCGGATCTGTCGCATGTAGCGCTGACCGCGCGTCAGGTCGCCGAACAGCTGCCGCCCGGGGCCGCAGCCAGCCAGTACTATGTGCATCTCGACCGGATCCCGGTTCATCTGCGTGATCGGGCCGATCCGCTGCGGCACCGCCTGTCCAAGGCCCGTGAGCGCTTCCTGAACGACGCGGGCGGGCTTGCCCGCAGCTTCCTCTTCCATGTCTATGAATTCGGCAGTGACCGGGCCGCGACCGGCTCGCTCGGGGCCGAGATCCGCGACCAACTCGCCGGCGGCTTTCTGGAGCCCGAGGCGCGCCGGCGGTTCATCCGCCGGCTGCGCACGCCCGACGCCCTGTTGCTCAGCCGCGAAGGCCTCGCCCGGCTTGCCCGGGATGCGACGGACCAGCTCGACAAGATCGTGGCGATCTGGGGCAAGCTCGGGGCTGCCCGGGTGGTGGCGCCGGAGACGGCTTTCGGGCTGTTGCGCTATCTCGCCAGCTTCGATCCGGCTCATTTGCTGGCCCCGCCCCGGGTAGTGCCTGAAGACGATATGGATCTGGCGCTCGCAGCCGGAGACATCGAGCCGGTCGAGATCGGCTATGACGCCTTCCTCAAGCTGCACGGGGCCGAGACCCGCTATCTGCGGATCGGGTCGGTCACCACCCTGCCGCGCCAGGCGCTGGGCTGGCTGACCGAGGGGGGGGACGCGCCCATCGCCCGTCGGGGCGATTATGTGATCGTGCACAGCTTCGAGCCGATGTCGGAGATCACCCGGGCGCTGCGTTTCTCGGAAGCCCGGGCCGCGATCGAGCGGACCCGGATGTCGCTGGTCAACATGATCCGCGGCGAGACCACCACCGAGCGCGAGGAGTGGCGGCCGAAATACCGGGCGAAGCTTGATGCGATCGCCAGGGCAGAGGCCGAGGAAGATCGCTGGGGGCTGGTTGCCACCACCCTGCTCGTGCCCGATCGCGACCCTGTGGCGGCCACCAGCCGGGCGCGCGATTTCGCCCGGATCTTCGCCGCCCGGGGCATCGGGCTGGTCTGGGAAGCGCTGGGCCTGCCCTTCGCCTTCCAGGCGGTCCAGCCGGGCGGGGCAGGGGCCTCACGCCGGCGGAGCATCGTCACCTCCTCGCGCCATGGCAGTCTGGCGCTCGCCTTCAAGGCCCGGACCGGTCAGGAAACCGTTGCCGATCTGGGGCATGAGGAAGCGGGGTTCATCTTCGAGACCGCGAGCGGCGAGCCCTTCCACTTCTCGCCCTTCGTCGGTGGCCGCGGCTTTGTGATCGGGGTCGGGCCGGTACGTTCGGGCAAGACCTTCCTCAAGAACACGCTTGCGACCCACTTCCTCAAATATGGCGGGCTGGGGCGGGCGGTCGACATCGACCCGGGCGCCAGATGCGTGGCGGAGATCTTCTCGACCGATGGGGCCGGCTATTGCGCCCTGGGCGATGCCGGGGCGCTCAATCCCTTCGTGTCGCAGCAGGATGGCGAGGATGCCGATTTCGCGACCCATCTGGGCCAGCTGCTCGCCCTGATGCTGGAGGCGAACGACACGCCCGAGATGCGCCGGGTGTCGGCCGAGGAACAGGCGGATATCGATCAGTCGATCCGGGCCGTGATGGCCCTCGATCCGGCTTTGCGGTCGATGCGGGCCTTGCATGCCCATCTGCACAGCGACACACGAAGGTTGTTCGACAGGTGGTTTGATCGCGGAATGTATGCAGGCATCCTTGATGCCGAGGCCGATGCGATCGGGCGGATCGATCATCCCTTCGCAGCCTGGAATCTGGGGGCCTATCGCGACCGGCCGCAGGTCCTGCGGCCGGTGCTGCTCGACCTGTTCTGGCGGGTCACCCGGGCCTTCGAGGATCCGGCCCGGCGGGGTGTGCCGAAGATGCTGGAGATCGACGAGGCGCATCATGCGCTCTCGATCCCGGTCTTTCGGGATTATGTGACGGCCAAGGTCCGGACCTGGGGCAAGTGGCAGGCCGGCGTCACCCTCTGGACCCAGTCGCCGGCGGAATATGGTCAGGTGCCGGAATGGAGCGCGATCCGCTCTGCGGCCTCGACCTTCTTCTTCATGGCCGACGGGCGGATGGATGAAGACCAGTATCGCCGGGTCTTCGGCCTGCGCGACGGCGATATCGCCGCGATCCGCCGTCTGGTGCCCCGGCGCGAGGCCTATCTGGTCCAGCCGGATCTCGACATCCGCAAGGTCGTGACGCTCCGGGTCGACCCGGAACAGCACGTCATCAACACCTCCCATCCCCGGGAAGCGCAGATCCGCGACCGGCTGATCGCCGAGCATGGCCGTGACCGCGGCCTTGTGCTCGCGGCGGCCGAGATTGCGCGGCTGGGCACGTCCCGGGTTGAGGTTCCCTCCCCCGCAGGAGCAGAGGCATGAGGTACAAGATCCTGATTCTGGCGGCCGGTCTGGCCATCACCCCCGTTGCCGTTCAGGCCGGGGGCGTGCCCACCTTCGACGGCGCAGCCCTCTCGCAGGATGCCCGCGCCTATGCGGAAGAGCTGGCCGAGTTGCAGCGGCTCTATAACCAGCTCGCTGAACAATCGGCTCAGGCGATCCGCAATGCCCGCCGGCTGGGCGATCTGGGCGGTCTTGCCGATGCGCTGGCCGAATATGCCGGCCTGGTCGATGACGAGGCGGCCCGGACGATCCTGCAAGAGATCTATGGCCTCGATCCCGATCGTACCGATTTCCGGCGGGAGATGTTCCGGATCCTCGGTCAGGAATATGACCTTCCGGAGGATGAGGACGACATCCGCCAGGCCTTCCGTGAGGTGGGGGCGTCGGAGGCGGTCATCGATGCGCTCATCCGGTCGAGCAGCTATTTGCAGGTCTATAAGGATCGGGTAACGGCAACATCAAAATCGCTTATCGATAGCGCTCAGAAGAGTGAAAAATCTCGCGCTATGCTTGATAGATATGGGGAGACCCTTGATTCACTTGGTGACGATTCGTTGGGCGCGAGTATGCAGCTTAATACCAGCGTGAACATTACGCAGGGATATCAGATCGATCAGATGACCAAGGAAATTAGGGAACTCCGTGAATATTTTGTAGCTCAAGAGGCTGAGAAGCTCGAAGCAAAGCAAAAAGCTCTCGAAAGGGAGCTGCGTCGGCAGGAAGAGGTGAAGCGACGCACCGAAGCGACGCACACGCCTGTTCGCATCATGGATTGGGCAAGAGGAATGAGCCAATGAGAGCCGTACTCATGGGCAGCATGCTTGCCTTTCTTGCCTCGACATCCGTCACCTGGGCCGATGATCGAGCCGGGGTGTTTGACCAAAAATACGCACGAGCCTCCCAAGACATAAGAAGTTCGGCTCAGAAAGCATGTAAGGGATCGAGAAACGTCGGGAGCATGGTCCTCTGTGAAGGCGATAAGATCCATGAAATGCGCCTTGGCAGCAACGCAATCAGAGGAACAATGAAATATTGTCAGGCGCACTATGCGCCGATGGATACCCCGTCGTTGAAGCTAAAAGCGGCCGAGATTGCGCGGCTGAGGCATCAAGCCCGGACGGAATTTGCATTTACTGGCGGTGAAGACATTGCAGGAGAGGTGTCCGTCGAGGATCTGACCACCGAATATCGCTGCGTCCATGACCTCCTCCTCGATCGCGGCGTGAAGATCGGCTTCGATCTGGGCGGCACGCACATTCCGGACGGGGAGATCTGCGAAGAGATCGACTGCCAGCCCGGCCGGTCGGCGACACCGGCGCCGGCGGCTCCGGGCGCGTCGTCTGCCGGAAACCCGATCGAGGACGTGACCGATGCCCTCCGCAGCTTCAACCGCCTGTTCGATTAGGCGGGGGGCCGGGCTTGCCGCGGGGCTGGTCACGGCCGGCCTCGCGCATCCGGCCGCGGCCCACCAGCTGGGCGACGTGACCTCGTGGACGGCGATGATGTCGTCCTTCAACGCAGCCGTCGCCGAGCGGATCGCGGCGATCACCGCGGCTTCCGGCCCCTATTATCAGCTAACCATGGTCCTGATGGGGGCTTTCGCGGCCCTCCATCTCGCGGTCGCCGTCACCCGCTATGTCACCGGCAGCCGCCAGATCGCCGATCTGGCCGAGACCATCGTCTATCTGGCCCTGGTGATGGCCCTGTTCGTCACTTACGGCCTGATCGTCGATGTGGTGACCCGGGCGCCCTATGGCATCGCCACGATCATCCAGCAGGCCGCGCTTGGCTCGGACGATCTCTTCGCGCCGATGAGCTATCTCTACAAGGTGCTCGACAACATCGCCTTCGAGACCGACACCAGCTTCTGGAACCTGCTCGGCCTGGTCGAGGACGGTATCCAGTGGATGACCATCATGCTCGTCTTCCTGGCGGTCCAGCTGGTCTATGTCGTGGCGATCGCCTATGCCACGGTCTTCCCGATCATCTATCTCTTCGCGCTCAAGATCGTCGGCTATCTCGCGATCCCCTTCCTGCTCGCCGGCCCGCTCCGCTTCATCTTCGAGGGGTGGTTGCGGCAGATCTGCGCCACCGTGCTGTTCGTGATTCTGGCCCAGGGGGTGATGGTCGCGAATGTCCTGCTGATCGCCCATGCCTTCGAAATCCCCTGGGGGGCGACGGTCGAAGAGACGGTGATCCGCGGAACCTTCTCCTTCCTGCTTCTGCTCGCGGCCCTGGTGCTCGGGCCGATCGCGATCTTCCAGGCGCAGCGCGTCGCCGCGCAATGGGCCTCGGCCGCTTCCCTCGGGACCGGGGCGGCACAGATCGCCCGCGCCGTGTTCACCCGGGGTGTCCTCAAATGATGATCGATGCCGACCAGCAGGAGCGGCTTGCGCGCTCCCGCACCGTCACCGAACTCGCCCGGCTGCGGCGGGACCGCAATGCCTGGCGGCTGGCCACGCTTGCCGCCGTTGCCGTCATGGTGCCGCTCGCCTGGGGCTACAAGCTGGCCGTGGACGACTATGCCGCACATGTGCGGGTCGCCTGGGTCAAGCTGCTGCCCAATGGCGACGGCTATGCCGAATATCTCGATGATGGTGGTGAGGCCGATCGCTATTTCGACCGGGCCATCGATGCGGCGCTGACCAATTACCTGCAATGGCGGTTCCGGGTCGAGCCGCGCACCATCCGCACCGATTACGGCAATGCCTCGACCTTCCTCGGGCCGGCGGAGACCCAGAAGTTCCTCAAGGATTTCGGGGCGGCGCGGCGTGCCGCGGAGGCCGAGGGATGCGTCTCCTGCCCGACCACCGATGTCACGGTCCGCGCGCTCAATCACACGCTGCTCAGGCCGGCGGAGGGCGCGCGGGCGGCGGTCTACAAGACCGCTGCCTTCCTGACCCAGACCGACCGCGACCAGGCGGGCGGGGTCGTTACCCGCCGGCAGCTGATCGTCACTCTCGACTGGACCCTGCGGCCGGCGGCCGAAGCGGGCCGGGATCTGCCCCGGCTCGCGATCAATCCGCCGGCGATCGAGATCATCTCGCAGGACATCCGGGTCGACCAGGCGGGGTAGAGGCCATGCGCATCCTTCTTCTCGCGGCCCTCGCGGCAGCGCTTCCGATCCAACTCCAGGCCGCACGGTCTGCTCAGGCGGCCGCCGCGGCTGAGGGCCCCGGGGTTTCGGCCCCGGCGGCCGATCCGGTCTATCAGGCCTGCGGCGACCTCGTGCTCGATGGCCATGTTCGGATCAGCCTGCCGGCGCATCCGCAGGTCGCGACCCATATCACCTTCCCGGGGCCTATCGCCGACAGTTCCAATGCCGCGCCGGAACTCTGGGACGTGTTCACCGCGCCGACCGGCGGCCGCTCGCTCTGGGTGCGGCCGCGGACCACCACCATCGCCGGCACCACTGTCGGCGTGACGGCGGTCGGCACCGACGGGCGGCCCTATGATTTCACCTTCGAGGTCTCGCGCGAGGTGCCAGACACCTCCTGCTGGACGATCACCGATCATCGGCCGGTCGCCGCTGCGGCTGTGCGCCTTGATGCCCTCGATGCCGAGCGGGAGGCGCTTGTGGCCGAGCGGCGTCGGCTCGAAATCCAGATCGAGGATCAGCGCCGGCGCATGGATGCGCTCGACCAGGCCCGTCAGCGGGAGATCGAGGCCCTGTCGGCCACGGCAGCGGAACAGGCCCGCGATGCGATCGATGCCTTCCGCTATGCCGTCAACACGGCCTATGGCTGGGGCTACAGCCAGACCCCGCCGCCTTTCGAGATCTCGGCCGCCTATGATGATGGCCGCAACACCTATATCCGGATCCTCTCCGATGCCTTCGGGGCGCCGGCGGTCGTGGGCATCCGCGGCGAAGAGGTCCAGGCCCTCAACTACAGCTATGACGATCTGACCGGGGTCTATGAGATCCAGGGGCTGCACGAGGTGATCGAGCTGCGCTTCGCCGATGTGCTCGCCCGGGTGGAGCGGAAATCATGAGTGCGCCCGATGCCAAGGCGACGGGGGCCGCGCCACCCGTCGAGACCCGGCCCGATCCGATCAAGCGCGGCCTGATCGCGGTCGCCGGGATCTGCGGCTTCGTGATCGTGGCGGTGGTCGTCAAGATGCTGGCGGCGCCGACGTCGACCTCGCCTGCGGCGCCTGTGGTGACGGCGGCGCCGGCCCCGGCACCGGATCCGCGGGATGCCTTCCTGCGCCAGATCGAGGAGGCCGAGCGGCACCAGCCGCCGGCTGCGGCGAAGGCCGCTTCTGCTCCGGACCAGACCCTGCCCCTGTCGCCGGCGGAACAGGCGGCCATGGATCTGCTGCGTCGGCCGATGGTGGTGAAGAGCACCGAAATCTCCCGTCGGCGGCCGGCGGAGACCGAGGTGCCGGCCGGACAGGCGGCCGTGTCAGCCCTGCGGGCGCAGCTCGACCGGCTCAAAGGACAGGATGACCGCAAGGAGGATGGCCGATGATCCGCATGCCCCTGTTCATCTCCGGCTGTGCGCTTGCCCTTGCCATTGCCACCCCGGCGCCTGCGCGCGACCTCGACAGTCTGCGCCGGGAGATCGAGGCGGCCCTGGCGCAACCGGCGGCGCCGTCGCCAGGACCTGCCGCCCCGGCGGCACCGCCGCCGATCGACATGTCGGCGGCGAGCCCGGACGAGCAGTCGCGCAGCGATGTCACCAAGCCCCAGGGCTATGAAGGCATCCATGCCGTGCCCCCGTGGCATGACGGGCCCGTGGCGACGGTCGGGGTGGGCACGACCGCGCAGGCGGTCGTGAACATGACCAGCATCTCGGACTATCCGGGCCCCTGGCGTGCGACCCTGTCGCGGCCGTTGATGAATGCCGACAACACGGCGGTGATCGCGCCGGCCGGCGCGGTGGTGGTGGGGCTGACGCAGCGGGCTTCGGGGCCGAACGAGCCGATCCACAACCGCATGATCTACACCCCGCTCATGATCCGTCTGCCGGGTGCCGAGGCCCGGACCATCCCCCTGGTCGGTCAGTATCAGCTCGATGGCGCCGGCGTCGCCGGCGTGCGCGACAAGGTCGCGTATCACCTCGACATCCAGGCCGCCGCGGTGGGTGGATCCTCGATCGCCGATGCGCTGCCTTCGGTGATTGCCGAGGCGCTGGGGGTCGATCAGGTCTCGCGCGCCGGCGATGCCGTCGTCTCCAACCTCTCCGATCAGGGCAAGGTGATCCTGGAGCGGTTCACCAACCTAGTGCCGACCGTCGAGGTCCGGCCCGGGGCGGTGGTGAACATCTTCTTCATCCGCCCGGTCGAGGCACCGGTCTGGCGGACGGCGGAACGCTATGCCTTCGAAAGGCCGCGGCCATGAGTGCGCTCAGAGGTCCGGGGTGCATCGCCGGCCTCGGGCTGCTGGCCGCGGGTTTCCTCGGTGCCTGCACCACGCCGGCGCCGGTGCCGCCGGCCGCGGCGCCGGTTGTCTCGGCGCCGCAGCGCCTCGATGCCCAGACCGTGCGCCTCTATCTGCCCCCATCGGTCCGGACCGTGGGCCAGGCGGCGGCCTGGCTGCTCGACGGCAGCGGTTATGACCTGGTGCTCTATTGTGCGGCCTGCCCGCCGCGGGCGGCGGAGATCGCGGCCGATCCGGTCAGCCCGCTCGCCTATGCCCGGCCGAGCGAGCTGACCAGCAAGACGCGGGCGCTGCTGCTGGTTCTGGGTGGTGCCGGCCGGGTGATCATCGACGACCGGCTCCGGCTCGTGACCTTTGACGAGGAGGCGGGCTGATGCGCCGGGTGATCGTGATCGCAGGCCTCGCCTGCCAGCTGATGGCCTGCGCCGGCCCGGGGCCGGATTGGGCCGAGATCGAAACCACGCCCTATTACGCCGACCGGCACGCGCCTCTGACCCGGATCCCGGCCGGGCGGGTCATCCATCGGTCGCTCGACGATGCCGCGGGAAGCCCGGCCGGGCTTGCCCCCTATCCCAGCCTGGGAGATGCAGGATGAAGTACGTCCTTCCGATTGCCGGCCTGGCCGCCCTGGCATTGGCGGTGCCGCCTGTAGCCGTCCAGGCCGAGGATTACGACATCGACTGCGCCGTGATCCTGTGCATGGCTGGCGGCTTCCCGGCGAGCGCGCCTTGTTCTGCGGCCCATGGTTACATGATGAAGCGGCTGAAGAAGGGCAAACCGCCCTTCGGCACCTGTGCGATGTCGGACGGTAAGGCCTTCACCGATTACGACCTCGACATGGGCATCCACTATTATTGCGAGGCCGGGCTGGTGATGCGCTGGCCGGATGAACGCGACAACTGGAGTGGCAACCGGCCCGGCTGCTACATCGAAGAGGTGGTCGGCCGGGATGATGAGCGGCGCTACACCTATGTCCGGGCGGCGGCCGGCGGGCCGTATATGGAGATCACGATCAGCCCGGGGAACGCTGAGGCGTACAGGTCGGGGAAGCTGTATTATTAAGGGGTGAGATCATGATGGGCGACGGGTTGTTGACCGGCAGGCCTCAGGCCAACCCGTACCACGTCCCGCGTCCGGCCCCGTGCTGGACAAGATGGCCGTCCTCGGTCAATGCCCTCAGGTGATCCTTCACCGTGTTGCGATTGGCGCCAGTGGCGCGGGTGGCTTCCAGAATGATGCCGGCTCCGCCAGGGCACAGTGGCGTCAGGTCGCTGATCAGATCCGGCCCAAGGTTCCAAAGCTGGCGGTGGTGCTGGACGAGGCCGAAGAGGACATGCTCGTCTGCATGACCTTTCCCAAGAGCCATTGGGCTAGGCTGCACAACACCAATCCCATCGAGGGCCTGAACGGAGAGATCAAGCGCCGTGCCGAGATCGTCGGTGTCTTTTCAGGCGAGGCCACCATCATAAGGCTCATTCGCGCCATTCTCCTGGAGCAGAATGATGAGCGGGCCATCCAGCGCGTCCGATACATGACCCTTGAGACCATCGCTTCTCTCGGCGATGATCCACACATCATGCTTCCCGTCGTCGCAGCATGAGACAGCCGGCCAGACACACCGGAGACCTCGACGCTATTGCGCGAGCTATACCACGGGGCGGGACACAATCTTAAACAATCATTATATAGGAGAAATTTATGGATAAATCAAATTCGAAATTATTATCAGTCCTCAATTCAATATCTTCCAATCATGCCAAAATAAATTTCATTCTAATAATGACAAATATATTTACATTTATATGCGGAATATTATTGGGAAGTTTAATTAAACATTCAGATAATTATCTTAATATAATAATCGGGATTACCGCTTCAGCGGTTGCAAGTATTATATGGTTGTCTGCATCATACGCTATTAAAAATATTCATATTATTATCGGGGACTCTTTTTATAAACATAGGCTGATGGATTTTCAAGGAATATTGTTTAGTTCATACCAACATCAAGAGAATATTGCCGAGAAATGGGCTGATGAAAATAGGTATCTAATATATAACCCAATTGACGACTGTTTTATGTTGATGCAAGAGTCTGAAAATAATGTTGGACAATTTTGGAAAGGAAAAATTGAGAAATTCGATAAAGGTGGGGCGATTAGAGGGACTTGGCAGAGCTTGAAGGACTCAAAAAAAGGTCAATTTTCGGTGTTTGTTTATGATGACTATATTGAAGGAACATTAAATGGACCGAAAAGCAACGGCAATATTGATAGCGGAGTGTGGATTTTAACAAAAAATAAAGCAACCATGGATTTTAGAAAGAAGTATATTGAAGACATCTAGCAATATTTATTTCAAATTATTGTTAATTTAATATTTAAATTTCCCGTAAACAAAATTTATGGTATCATATTTAAATAGTATGGCGTTTCAATTAGCGCTGAATAGTTGAAAAATTTTGGACGGGCAAGATTAAGCGACCGGTGGTCTGCGATCATATCGAGGCCGTAGGTATAAGTCTGCGATTCCTCCCGCTCGATAGAACTGATTTCATCTCCGATCGAAAAGACCTGTGCCGCAAGGAGATACTGAGAAAGGCGTCGAGTTCTCTGTCAGAGATCTCCGAAGCCTTATTGGAACACTCATCGACATCTTCCAGCTTCTCTGAAATGTATCAACGACTTCAGCTCCTGCGGATATGAATCAGACTGATCGAAAAAACGCTCTAATTTTGCGAAAAATGAGGAAAACTTCGCGAAATCTATAAATAGATATGAGGGCTCATGGTTCAGTTATGAGAAAATCCTCAATTACAAATTTTTTAAGGAGGTAATATGAAAAACGCAATAGTATTAATCAAAGTTTTCTCAGCTCATGGAAAAATACATTATATGTATAAAATTAATTTGAATTATGTAAATATCGATTTAAATGGAAATTTCATAATAATAATTCTTTCGAATTCACATATGATTATAATTGTATAATTATTCGGATGGCTATCAGGCGAGGTTTTGGAACTGTTCTTCAGGCAAATTTAAGCCAGGGAAGATGGCGATACTTTGTGCACAGAGAGGGTAATCGCCTGACAGTTCCGCCTCGGGAGCCGGGTTAAGCGACGGTTGCCGTTGTAGCTTACTCTCCCTTCGGTTCGGGGTTCGGGATGCCTTCCTTGAAGGCCTGAGAGGCGTGCACCCCTTCATACCGCGTCCCTGATGGGGCCGCCGTTCGTTGTAGTGGACGAGATAAGCATTCAAGGACGTCCGCTACACCGAACGCCTCGCCGACGCCGGCGTGGTGCCCTCGGTGGGCAGTGTCGGAGATTCCTACGACAACGCCCTCGCCGAGACGATCAACGGGCTGTACAAAGCCGAGGTGATCCATCGGCGCGGACCTTGGCGGTCCTTGGAAGCCGTCGAGTATGCGACCCTCGAATGGGTCGACTGGTTCAACAACCGCCGGCTCCTCGAGCCGATCGGCAACATTCCGCCGG
>NZ_NYWI01000010.1:0-18804 GCF_002684955.1 Tistrella sp.
CCCGCCATGTCGCCGTCCTCCACAGGGCGGCAAACCTGGATCCCCGCCTCCGCGGGGATGACGGTGGAGGGGGTGTGCGCAGGCGGGCAGGGGCGGTGTCGGACATGACCGCCGGGTTCTGCGGGAACGATCGAACGTGCCCGTCGCCCCGCCATGGCCGGCACCGCCGTCGATCATGTCCGTACCGTCCAACCGCTACCGCTACCGCCGTTGTCCACCACCGCCGTCGACCGCCTCCGCACCGCCCAACCACCACCGCCGCTGTCCGACTCCATCGTCGACCATGTCCGCACAAAAGAAACACCGTCATCCCCGCGAAGGCGGGGATCCAGGTAGGCCTCCACAGGAATGATCGATGACCGCTCGCGACCACGCCCCTGTCAGCCCTGCGACGTTCCCGTCATCCCGGCCGGCGCCCGGCTTGTCGGCGGTCTTCGCACGGCGGCAAACCTGGATCCCCGCCTGTTGGACGAAGCCGTGCATAATGAAAGCGGGCCCGGGGGGTGGCCACCCCCCGGGCCCGGCGATCGGGAGGCCGAGATCCCCGCAGTGCAGACCACGCGCGAAAGGATGGCCCCGATCGCCCTTCCACAAGCCCGCACAGTTGCATGGGCCAAGAGCCCGCCAACAAGCTTGGGAAAGGGAGAAATCATGCCACAGGATCGCCCGATTGTCGGCATCGACGTGTCGAAAGACCGGCTGGATGTCCACATCGTTCCAGGTGACAGGCGTTGCAGCCGACCGAACACTGTTGAAGGGCGCCGCGCGTTGATCGCGGATCTGCGCCGTCTCGCGCCGGCACAGATCGCCTTCGAGGCGACGGGCGGCTATGAACAGCCGCTTTGCGACGCGTTGCTGGCGGCCGGCCTGCCGATGCGCCGGTGCAATGCCCTGCAGGTGCGCCGTTTCGGTCAGGCCTGCGGCACGCTGGCCAAGGATGATCCGATCGACGCGGCACTCATCGCGCGCTTTGCCGGCACCGTGTCGGCGGAGATCGTGCCGCCGCGTCCGGAAGACCGGCGGCTTGCCGAACTCGAAAGCTACCGCCGCGACATCGTGCGGTGCCTGACCAGGCTCAAGGCCCAGCGCGACCGGGTCTCCGGGGCGGTGCGCGACCTGCATCAGCGCCGTCTGAAACAGGCCGAGGCCGATCTGCGGGAGATCGACGCCCGCATCCGGCAGGTGGTCCGCGCTGACGCCCGGCTTGCCCGCCGCCACGACCTCATCTCGTCCATCCCCGGCATCGGAACAACACTGACCACCACGCTGCTCGCCTGCGTGCCCGAATGGGGCGCCATCTCCAGCCGCAAGATCACGGCATTGATCGGTGTTGCGCCTTATCTTGACCGCTCCGGGCGAACGGACAATCGACGCCATATCAAGGCTGGAAGACGACATGCACGCTCGGCTCTTTACATGGCTGCACTTTGCGCCCTGCGCTACAACCCCGTCTGGAAGGCCTTTTACGACGGCCTCGTCCGCAACGGAAAGCCTGGCAAGGTGGCGCTCACCGCCCTTATGCGGAAGATCGCGATCACGATTAACATCATGATTGCAAAAGAGATTCCATGGGCCCCGCCCACCCGTCCGGCGTGAGGGCTGACAGTTGCCTTTCGCGGGGATGACGAAGGAGAGGCGGGATGATGGGGATGACGTGGGGTGAACGGACGCGCGTTGCGGCGGTGACGGTCGCTTTTCAAGCATAAAACCAGAAACCGTCATCCCCGCGAAGGCGGGGATCCACCTTCCGTGCCGCGTGAAGGAAGGTGACCGTCCGGCAGAACAGGGTCGGCGTGACCGACCCGGACCGGGACAAAGAACAATGACAGCGGCCGGCGGTGGGACGACGGCCGGCAGAGGAGGCACGATCATGACTTTGTTCGACAAATCGATCAGCCGCCGTACCGCGCTGAAGGGCGGCATGGCCGCGGCGGCGGTGATGGCGGCACCGGCGGTGCTGCGCGCCGCCGAGCCGCCGGCGGTGAAGATCGGTGTGCTGCAGCCGGTGACCGGCGCGCTGGCGATGGACGGTGAATTCGGCCGCACGGGCGCCGAACTCGCCATCGCCGACATCAACGCCTCGGGCGGCATCAAGTCGCTGGGCGGCGCGAAGATCGAAATGGTCTTCGGCGATGCGCGATCGAACCCCGAAGTCGGCGTGCAGGAAGTGGAGCGGATGCAGAGCGAGGGCGTGGCCGCCGTCGTCGGCGGCTTTGCCAGCCCGATCTGCCTGGCCACCACCCAGGCGGCGGCGCGCTATGACCTGCCCTATATCGTCGATGTCGGCGTGTCGGACCAGATCATCAGCCGCGGCCTGACCAACACCTTCCGCTTCGCGCCCGGTTTCAGCATCTGCACCCGCACCGCGATCGACAATCTGGTGCGGATCAACAACGCCGCCGGCCGCCCGGCCAGGACCGTGGCGCTGGTGCATGAAGACGGGCTGTTCGGGTCGGGCCTGGCCAGGCTGATGCAGACCGAGCTGCCCAAGCACGGCTTCGAAATCCTTGAGACCATCGCCGTGCCGACGCCGTCGCGGGATCTGTCGAACGTGGTGCTGCGGCTGCGCTCTCTGCGCCCGGATCTGGTGATCCCCAGCACCTATTACGGCGAAACCGTGCTGCTGGCGCGGACCATGCAGCAGCAGCGCGTGCGGCCGAAGGCGGTTTATGCCGTGGTCAATGGTGCGGCATCGAATATGCGCTTCGTGAAGGAATTCCCCGAAGCGGCCGAGAACATCATGGACGTGAATCACTGGCACGATCCGCGCAATCCGAAGAATGCCGCGCTGCAGAAGCGGGTGGCCGATGCCGGCAAGCAGTGGAACTACAACACCCCGCTCAACTATTCCTGCATGATGCTGCTGGCCGATGCGATCGAGCGTGCGGCGAGCGCCGATCGCACCAAGATCATCGAGGCGCTGGCCTCTTCGACCTTCTCGGACCATCTGATGCCCTATGGCCCGACGAAGTTCGAGGGCGGGCAGAACCAGGGGGCGGCGCCGGTGTCGACCCAGGTCCAGAAGTCCCAGATCCGGGTGGTCTATCCGGAAAGCTTCGCGGACGCCAAGCCGATCTTCCCTGTCGAGAGCTGATCCGGGCGACCGGGCGGCGCCTGGCCTCTGCCGGCGTCGCCCCGGTCCCCGTTTGCCGAAACGGATCGCACGATGTACTCCCTTCCCATCGTCGCGGAAGCCATGCTGAACGGGCTTCTGACCGGTGCGGTCTATGCGCTCATCGCGCTGGGTCTGACGCTGGTGTATGGTGTTTTGCACATCATCAATTTTGCGCATGGCGCCCTGCTGACCTGCGCGATGTTCGCCGTCTGGCTGGTCTACACCGCCTTCGGCCTGGATCCCTATCTGGCGATCCTGCCGCTGACGCTGGTGTTCTTCGCCATCGGCTATGGCGTGCAGCGTTTCATCATCGGGCCGGCCGCCCATGGCGATGACGGCAATATCCTGCTGGTGACGCTGGGCCTGTCGATCGTGATCGAGAATGTGCTGCTCGCCGTCTTCCAGTCGGATACCCGGTCGCTGTCGACCGATTATTCCTTTCAGGTGGTCGAACTCGGGCCGCTGCTGATTTCCCAGGCGCGGCTGTACGGATTTGCGGGGGCCGTGGTGGTGAGCGCGCTGCTCTGGCTGCTGCTGGCACGCACCGATACCGGCAAGGCGATCCGGGCGGTGGCGAAAGAGAAGCTGGGCGCGCGGCTGGTCGGCATCAATGTCGCCCATGTCTTCGCCGTCACCTTTGGCCTCGGCTGCGCCACGCTCGCCATCGCCGCCTGTCTGCTGATGCCGACCTTCTATGTCAACCCGCGGGTCGGCGGCGCCTTCGTGCTGGTCGCCTTCACCATCGTGGTGCTGGGCGGCATGGGATCGATCACCGGCGCCCTGATCGGCGGGCTGTTCATCGGCGTGGTCGAAAGCCTGTGCGGGCTGTATCTGGGCGAAAGCCTGGGCCAGATCGGCATCTTCCTGATCTTCATCCTGGTGTTGCTGTTCCGGCCCACCGGTCTGTTCGGAGCACGGGCGTGATGCGACGCGGCTATCTTCCCATCGCCCTGATCCTGGTGGTGCTGGCGGCCCTGCCGCTGGTGGTCACCTCTAACGTCATCCTCAATTTCGTCGTCTTCGTGCTGATCATCACCCTGGTGGCGCAGGGCTGGAACCTGCTGGGCGGCACCGGCGGCCAGTCGTCCTTCGGTCATGCCGCCTTTTTCGGCACCGGCGCCTATGCATCCGCGATCCTTCAGACCCGCTACGGCGTGAATGCCTGGGCGGCGATGGCCGCGGGTGTGGTGGCGGGCGCCGTGGTCGGCCGGGTGATCGGCTATCTGGCCTTCCGCGCCGGGTTGCGCGGGTCCTATTTCGCGCTGGTGACGCTGGCCTTCGCCGAGGTGCTGCGCATCCTGGCCAATGCCTCGGGCTTCACCAATGGTGCGGCCGGCCTGCTGCTGAAGCTGGATGTCGGCTTCTGGAACATGCAGTTCAGCAGCCGCGGCGCCTTTCTGTGGCTGGCGCTGGCCTTTGTGGCCGCCGGCCTGGTGATCTGCCAGATGATCGCCAATTCCCGCTTCGGCGCCCAGCTGGTGGCGGTGCGCGAGAACGAGGAAGCGGCGCGGGCGCTGGGTGTGGATGTGCTGGCGGTGAAGCTGCGGGCGATCACGGTCTCGGGCGCGCTGACCGCGGCGGCGGGCTGCCTGTATCTGCAGTATTTCCTCTATATCGACGCCAACATCGCCTATGGGCTGTGGATTTCGGTGGAGGCGCTGCTCGCCCCCATGGTCGGCGGTCGCGGGCTGGTGCTGGGGCCGATCATCGGCGCCTTCACCCTGCACGGGCTGGGTGAGGCGACCAAGATGTTCACCGGCCGGGTGCCGGGCATCGATCTGGCGGTCTATGGCGCGGTGCTGGTGCTGGTGATCGCCTTTGCGCCGGGCGGCGTGCTGGGCCTGCTGCAGAAACTGCGGGGCGGCGGCCGTGCCAAAGGAACCGGAACCGGCGGGGAGGGCGCGTGATGCTGGACGTTCACGACATCACCATGCGCTTCGGTGGGCTGACCGCGGTGGGCGGTGCCTCGCTGAAAGTGGCGCCCGGACGGATCGTCGGGCTGATCGGGCCCAACGGCGCCGGCAAGACCACGCTGTTCGCGATCATCGCCGGCTTTCTGACCCCGACCGCCGGCCGGGTGGTGCTGGAAGGCACCGACATCACCGGCCGTCCTGCGCACGAACGTGCGAGGCTCGGCATTGCGCGCACCTTCCAGATCGTCCAGCCCTTCGCCGGGCTGAATGTGCGCGAGAACATCGCCGTCGGCGCCTATCTGCGCCATGCCGGTGCCGCCGAAGCCCATGCCCGGGCCGAGGCCGTGGCCCGCCGGGTGGGGCTGGGCGCGGATCTGGACAAGCCGGCCTCCAGCCTGACGGTCGCCGGTCGCAAGCGGCTGGAACTGGCCCGGGCGCTGGCGACCGAGCCGCGGCTGCTGCTGCTGGACGAGGTACTGGCCGGGCTGAACCCGTCGGAGATCCGCGACATCGTGCCGGTGATCCGGGCGATCCGCGACGAGGGCATCACCATCCTGATGATCGAACATGTGATGCAGGCGGTGATGAACCTGTGCGACGAGGTCTATGTGCTGGCCCAGGGCGAGATGATCGCAGAGGGCACGCCGCAGGAGGTCTGCGTCGATCCGAAGGTGATCGAAGCCTATCTGGGCCGGGGTGCGGCCGAGCGGCTGAAGGCGGAAGGGGCGCGGCCATGACCGGGGCGGAGCGCGTGCTGGAGGTTGCCGGCCTGAAGGCCGGCTATGGCGGGGTCGAGGGGCTGCGCGGCATCGATCTGGCGGTGGGTACCGGCGAGATCGTGGCGGTGCTGGGATCGAACGGTGTCGGCAAGACCACGCTCAACAAGGTGCTCTCGGGCGTGCTGCCGGCGCGCGCGGGGCAGATCACCTTCGAAGGCCGCCGGCTGGACGGGGTGGATGCGGCGGCAATCGTCGAGGCCGGGCTGATCCAGGTGCCGGAGGGCCGCAAGATCTTCCCCAATCTCGACATTCAGGAAAATCTGGAACTCGGCAGCTATCGCCGGGCGCGGAAGAACCGGGCGCGCAATCTGGAACGGGTCTACGAGACCTTTCCGCGGCTGCGCGAACGCCGCACCCAGGCGGCCGGCACGCTGTCGGGTGGCGAGCAGCAGATGCTGGCCATCGGCCGCGGCATGATGGCCGAGCCGCGGCTGCTGATCCTGGACGAACCCTCGCTGGGCCTGTCGCCGCTGCTGGTCGAGGAAATGTTCACCCTGATCCGCCGGCTGAATGCCGATGGCATGCCGATCATGCTGGTGGAACAGAATGTGGTGCAGTCGCTGGAGATCGCGAGCCGCGCCTACATCGTCGAGAACGGGCTGGTGACCATGTCGGGCAATGCGGCGGAAATCGCCGCCGATCCCGAGCTGCGCCGCGCCTATCTCGGATTGTAAGGAGCCGCCCCCCATGGCCATCGTCACCCCCGGTGTCGTGCCGGCCTCGGTTCTGCTGGCAGAGCCGCGTCCGGCCTGGCTGAAGCGCTTCGCCGAGGCGGCGACCACCATCCGCTTCGGCGATTTCGATGCCGATCTTTCCGCCCAGGCGCGGCTGGTGGTGCTGGACTGCCTGGGCGCCATCGCCGCAGGCATGCAGGAGCCCGAGATGCGGGCGCTGACCGCGCGCCTCGCCCGCCGCGGCGGGCGGGTGACGGCCCCCGCCGTGGGCGCCGGGCTCGCACTGCGCGCCGATGATGCGGCGCTGGCCAACGGCATCGCCGGCACCATGCTGGAGCTGGACGAGGGCAATTCCTTCGCCCGCGGCCATCCCGGCATCCATGTGCTGCCGGCCCTGCTGGCGGTGCGGCCGCTGGCGGAGGTATCCGGCCCGGACTTCCTGCACGCCTTCGTCTTCGGCTACGAGGCCGGTGCGCGGATCGGCGCGGCAGCCCGGCTGCGCAATGCGCTGCACCCCCACGGCACCTGGGGCACCGTGGGGGCGGCCGTGGGCGCCGCCCTGCTGGACGGTGCCGGGGCGGAAGAGGTGATCGGCGCGATCAACGTCTCGTCCAGCCTGTCGGTCGGCTCCAGCCTCAGGACCATGCTGGAGGGGGCGACGGTGCGCAACGCCTATGCCGGCCTGTCGGCGCGCAACGGGCTGACCGCCTGGGATCTCGTCGCGGCAGGTTTCACCGGCGAGACCGACGGGGTGCGCAGCGTGTATGGCGGCGTTCTGGCCGAAGGCTTCCGCCCCGACGAGATGGTGGCGGAACTGGGCACGCGCTGGGAAATCCGGCGCAACTACTTCAAGCGCCATGCCGCCTGCCGCTTCACCCATGCGGCCCTCGACGTGGTGGCGGGGCTGATCGCCGACCACGGCCCCATCGCGCCCGAGGCGGTGGCCGGGGTGGAGGTGGTGACCTATGTCTGGGCGGCGCAGCTGGACGGGGCCCGGCCCGACAACATGCTGGCGGCCAAGTTCTCGGTGCCGTTTGCGGTCGCCACCATGCTGGCCCATGGGGCGGCGAGCGTGCCGGCCTTTCGGGCACCGGCGCTGACCGATGCGCGGATCCTGGATCTGGCCGGCCGGGTGACGGTGGATGAAGACCCGGCGATGACCGCCATGCTGCCCGACAGGCGCCCGGCGCGGGTGACCATCCGCCTGACCGACGGCCGCGTGCTGGCGGGTGAAACCTTCACCAATCGCGGCGATGCCGTCGACCCTTACGGGCCCGACGAGGTGGTCGCGAAATTCATGGACCTGGCCACGCCCGTCTGGGGCGCGGCCCATGCCACCCGCATCAGGGAGGCGGTCGACGGCCTGGACCGGGCCGCCGATCTTGCGGATCTGGATGCGCTGCTCAAAGAGCCGGCGCGCGAGGAACAGTGAAATGAGCCTGAAACAGAGACTGACGACCGCCGCCCCCGTGGTCGCCCCCGGCGTCTATGATGCGCTGACCGCATCGATCGCAACCGCCGCCGGGTTCGAGGCGCTGTACCTGTCGGGTGCGGCGATCGCCTATACCCGCCTCGGCCGGCCCGATATCGGGCTGGTATCGATGAGCGAGGTGGCCGAGGTCGTCACCCTGGTGCGCGACCGCGTGCCGACGCCGCTGATCGTGGATGCCGATAACGGCTATGGCAACGCGCTGAACGTGCAGCGCACCGTGCGCCTGTTCGAACGCGCGGGCGCGACCGCCATCCAGCTGGAAGACCAGACTTTGCCCAAGCGCTGCGGCCATCTTCAGGACAAGAGCCTGATCACGGCCGCCGAGATGGTGGGCAAGGTGAAGGCCGCGGTCGATGCGCGGCAGAGCGACGAGACCCTGATCGTGGCCCGCACCGATGCGGTGGCGGTGGAAGGCTTCGACCGCGCCATCGACCGCGCCCGTCTTTACGCCGAGGCCGGCGCCGACGTGCTGTTCGTCGAAGCGCCCCGATCGCGCGAACAGCTGGTGGCGGTGACCCGCTCGCTGGGCGGCATCCGGCCTTTGCTGGTCAACATGGTCGAAGGCGGCGACACGCCGCTTGCCAGCGCCGAGGATCTGGGCGGGCTGGGGTTCAGGATCGTGATCTTCCCCGGCGGCATCGTCCGCGCGCTGGCCCATACCGCCCAGGCCTATTACCGCTCGCTGAAGGCCAACGGCACCAACCAGCCGTTCAAGGACCGGATGTTCGACTTCAACGCCTTGAACGCGCTGATCGGCACGCCCGAGATGCTGGCGCTGGGGCGGAGCTATGAAGAGCCGGAGGAGGGGGCGGTGGCGTAATCGCGCCCCGGACACGGCCCGAGAGACAACCAGGGAGGCAGACCCATGCCGGTCGTCGAGACCACCGTCATCGAAGGCTATGACGCCGCCACCAAAGCCCGGCTGCTGAAGGGCATGACCCGGGTGGTGCGGTCGGTGATGGCCGCGCCGCCGGACGGGGTGGTGACCATCCTGCGCGAGGTGGCCGCCAGTTCCTATGCCCGCGGCGGGGTGTCGCGCGTGCCCGGGCCGCCGCTGCCGCCGGCAACGGAGCTTGCCGAGGCGCTGGCCGTTGCACTCGGCCGGGGGGATGTGGCGGCGGCCAGGCCGCTGGTCGCCGACGGCTTCGTGGCGGTGACGGCAGAGGGCGCGCGGCTGGATCTGGCGGCGGCCGCTGCCGCCGATGCCCAGGCCGGCCGGCGCTATGACGGCTTCGTCGAGGCGTTGACCGACGACGGCAGCCTGGTCTTCGGCCATGGCCATCTGGCGGATGGCCGGCGCTTCATCGACCGCTTCCGCCTGACCGGGCCGGTGATCGCCGACCGCGAGAGCTGGTGAGCGGGGTGGAGGCCGGGACCCATCCGGTCGTCGTTGTCGGGGCCGGTGCCGCCGGCCTGACCGCGGCGCTGGCCGCCCGCGATGCCGGGGCACCGGGGGTGGTGCTGGAACGCGATGCGGCACCGGCCGGCAATACCGCGCTGACCCTTGGCATGCTGCCGGGGGCCGGCACCCGTTTCCAGCGTGCGGCCGGCATCGAGGATGATGCGGAGCTGTTCCTGGCCGATATCCTCGCCAAGGCCAAGGGCCGCACCGATCACGATCTGGCCCGCGCGATCACCGCGGCCTCGGGCCCGGCGGTGGAGTGGCTGGCGGACCGCCACGGCGTCGCTTTCGAGCTGCTGGACGACATTCTCTATCCCGGCCATTCGCGACATCGTTATCACGTGCCGCCCGGGCGCACCGGCACCGCCTTCATGGCCGATCTTCTGGCGGCGGTCAGCCGGGCAGGGGTGCAGCTCATCACCCGGGCGACGGTCGAGGCGCCCGAGACGGATGCCGCCGGCCGGGTGACGGGGGTGGTCTGGCGCGACGAGGCCGGAGGGCGGCATCACACGGCCTGCCGGGCGCTGGTGCTGGCGAGCGGCGGCTATGGCGCCGATCCCGAGGCCGTGATCCGCCATATCCCCGAAATGGCCGGTGCCGTGCATGGCGGCCATCACGGCAGCCGCGGCGATGCCCTGCGCTGGGGGGAGAGGCTGGGCGCGGCCCTGGTCGATCTGGGCGGCTATCAGGGCCATTGCGTCGCCGACGGCCCCGATCTGCCGGTGACCTGGGCGGTGATCATCCGCGGCGGGGTTCAGGTCGCCGCCGACGGCCGGCGGTTTTCCAACGAAATGCGCGGCTACTCCGAACAGGCCCATGCGGTGGCGGGGCAGGCGGGCGGGGTGGCCTGGACGATCTATGACCGGCGCTGCGAAGAGCCGGCGCTGACCTTCCGCGACTATCACCGCGTGCTGGCAAGCGGGGTGGTGGCCATGGGCGACACGGTCGAGGACCTGGCCCGGGCCTGCGGCCTGCCGGCGGGCGCACTGGCCGAAACGCTGGCCGAGGTCGAGGCAGTGACCAGGGGCCATGCCCCCGACCGTTTCGGCCGGGTTTTCGACGGCACACCGCCCTTGCAGCCGCCCTTCCGGGCGGTGCGGGTCAGGGCGGCGCTGTTCCACACCCAGGGTGGGCTTGCCATCGATACCCGGGCGCAGGTGCTGGACCGGGCCGGGCGGCCGCTGCCCGGACTGTTCGCTGCGGGCGGCGCGGCACGGGGCCTCTCCGGTCCTGCAGCCTGGGGTTATCTGGGTGGCAATGGTTTGTTGACTGCGGTTGTGCCGGGCCGTTTCGCCGGCACCGCGGCCGCCGCGTGTTGAGATGCAGGGAGCCGAAATCATGGCCAGGGTTCTGGTGATCGTGCCGTTTCCGATGGATGCGGACAATCTGGAGATGCGCCGCGCGCAGCTGCGGTCGGTGCGGCTGGGGCCGGGGATGGATTTCGATTTCCGCCCGGTCCGGATCGCGCCGGTCAATTATGTCAGCCAGCAGGACAGCGTGCTGTCGGATGTGGGCATTCTGGAGGCCGGCATCCGCGCCCAGGCCGAGGGCTATGACGCGGTCTGCATCGACACGGTCAGCGATGGCGGCATGGCGCCGCTGCGCTCGGTGCTCGACATCCCGGTGATCGGGGCCGGGCGTCATGCCATGCTGACCGCGCTGATGCTGGGCGACCGCTTCTCCATCCTCGCCATGTGGGACCGCTGGCGGCATCTCTATACCAAGACGCTGGCCGAACTGGGGCTGGGGGCGAAATGCGCCTCGCTGCGCTCGGCCGATCTTCAGCCCGACAATCAGAGCCTGATGGCGGGCAAGGAAGAGGCGTTCTTTCCGGCGCTTCATGCCGCGGCGCTGCGCTGCGTGGAAGAGGATGGCGCCGATGTGATCGTGCTCGGCTCCACCACCATGCATCAGGCCCATGCCTATCTGGCCGAACGTCTGCCGGTGCCGGTGATCAACCCCGGCCCGCTGACCTACCGCCTGGCCGAAATCGCCATCCGCCAGAAGCTTACCCACAGCCGGGCGAGCTTTCCCCGCCCCGCCGCCCCGGCCGATGCGGCGCTGGCCGCCATGGGTGTGGCGGCGACAGGGCTTTGAGAGGGAGAGACCGGATGTCCCGGATTCTGATGATCTTCACCGCCGACCATCCGGCGCCCGAAAGTGCCGAGGCGGAGGTGGTGGCGCTGACGGCGCCCGGTCTGCCGGCCGGGCTGGTCAGCGCCCATGACTGGACGCTCGCCGATCTGGCGGTGCTGGCGGCCGGCCAGGGTGCTGCGAACCAGGGTGCGGCGGCAGAGGGCTATGCCGCGGTCTGTGTCGCCGACCCCGGCGATTATGGCGCGAATGCCCTCCGCTCGGTGCTGGATGTGCCGGTGGTGGGGGCCGGGCGGAGTGCGCTGTTCTATGCCCTGACGCTGGGGGCCTGTTTCGGCGTGCTGGCGCCGGCGGGCGGTTACACGCGGGCGAAGAAGCTGGTGCAGGAATACGGGCTGGCGGCGCAGTGCACGGGGGTACGCCGGATCGGTGAGGGCGAAGACGCCATCCTGACCGCGGCCCGGGCTGCGATCACGGAAGACGGTGCCGAGGTGCTGGTGCTGTGGCAGCCGCTGGAAGCCGCGGCGACCGCGCGGCTCGCCGCAGAGCTGCCGGTGCCGCTGATCGAGCCCGCCAGCCTGTCGCTGCGGCTGGCCGAAGCCTTTCTGGGGCTGGGCCTGGCCCAGAGCCGGCGGACCTGGCCGATGCCCCAGGTCGCCAAACCCGATCTGATCGCGGCGCTGGTGGCCGCAGGGGCAGGGGCATGATCCCGGCGGCACCGGTTCTGACCGAACCCTCCGAGACCGCCCACGCGCTGGCCCGGCTGGCGCTGTCCGTCCGGCTGGACGATCTGCCCGCCGCGGTGGTGGCCCAGGCGAAGCGGATCCTGCGCGACACGGTGGGGGTGATGCTGGGCGGGGCTGCCCTGCCCGAGATCCGCAATCTGGCCGCCATCGCCCCCGGCCTGGCGGCGGGCGGCGCCTCGCTGTTCGGCACCGGTACCCGGGCGGCGGCCCATATGGCGGCGCTGGTCAACGGCACCGGCGGGGTATCGCTGGAACTGGACGAGGGCAACCAGTTCGCGGTCAACCATCCGGGCGTGCACATCATCCCGGCGCTCTGGGCGCTGGCAGAGGAAGAGGGGGCATCGGGCGCCGCCCTGCTGGAAGCCCTGGTCGCGGGCTACGAGATCGCCGTCCGGGTGGGGGCGGCCACGAAGCTGCGCGGGCCGGTGCATCCCTTCGGAACCCATACCATCATCGGCACCGCGGTGGGGGCGGCGCGGCTGCTGGGCCATGATGCGGCACTGACGGCGCGCGCGATCGAACTGGCGGCCGGGCTGCCGATCGCGTCCTCGCAGATGGCGGCCAATTCCGGCGCCTCGGTGCGCAACCTCTTCACCGGTTTCACCAATCATAACGGGCTGCTGGCGGCGAAGCTTGCCCGCGCCGGCTTCTGCGGCGAGCCGGGGGCGCTGGAAACGGTCTTCGGGCAGATCCTGGGCGAGCGGTTCGGGATCGCCGTCGAGGCACGGATCGACCATTTCTACCTGACCCGCAACTACTTCAAGATCTATGCCTGCAGCCGCTGGAACCATGCCCCGATCGAGGCGGCGCGCGATCTGCGTGCAGCCCACGGGCTGACGCCTGCGATGATCGACCGGGTGGTCGTCCACACCTACGATCCGGCCACCCGGCTGGGCGGCGGCCGGGTGGCCAATGCCTATGCGGCGAAGCATTCGATCCCGTTCAACGTTGCGGCACAGCTGATGCACGGCAGCAATGATGTCGGGGTCTACAGCGACGAGGTGGTCCGCGACCCGGCGATGGTCGATCTGATCGCCCGGGTGACGGTGCGCGAGGATCCGGCGCTGACGGCGCTGCTGCCGGGGGTGCGGGCGGCCCGGGTGGAGATCCGGCTCCGCGACGGACGGGTGGTCTCGGCACAATCCGACACCCCGATCGGCGGCTTCGACAACCCGCTGCCCGAGGCCGATCTGCGGGCCAAGTTCCGCCGGCTGGCGGCATTGACGCTGCCTGAGCCCGCGATCGACGCCCTGGAAGCCGATCTGGACCGGATCGAAAGCCTGGCGCGGATCAGGCCGGTCTGAACACACCGGCGTCGGAACCATGTCCGGCCATGGCGGTTTCATGGGGATGATCCTGACGAGGAGATCCTGTATGGCGACCGATCCCCGCCCTGACTCCGCCCGCATGACCCCGCCCGCCTCGCCCCGGCGCAGGCGCGGGCTGATCTGGATCGGGCTGCTGGTGGTGGCGGTCGCGGTGGTGCTGGCCCTTGCGGTCTACTGACCGGCCGCCATCCGGGCAAGGAGAGCTGTCATGACCGGCAACGGACCGGGCGGCCCGGACAAGACGGGCCGCAGCTATACCGGCGACGAGACCAGCCAGGGAGAGATCATCCTGCGGACGAAGCGCCGCCGGCAGATCTTCATCGGCGGGCTGATCCTGATGGGGGTGCTGGCGGTGGTGTTCAGCCTGATCTGACGCCTGGACGGCTGCGGCGCACGGAAGGTGGATCCCCGCCTGCGCGGGGATGACGGTATTGATGATAGAGGGCGGGTACGGCACCGGCGACACCTGACATGGCCGTCCTTGCCGCGGCCGGAAGACAGCAACGGGGTCAACGGCGGGCAAGGCGGGGCCGGTCCGCTCACCCTCATCTCCCCCCGTCATCCCCGCGCAGGCGGGGATCCACCTTCCAAGTCGCCATTCGATCGCCGGCACCAGGGGAAATGAGCCGTCGGAGGGGGGCAGACCACCGCTTCGCGCGGTGGGTGGCTTGACATTCTCTCCGCCGGGCTGAATGTTGGCCCTGCCTGCGCGTTCACACGGGCAGGCAGCGTGAATGTGAGCCCGGATCAATTCGACGTCGTCCTGTCATCCCAGGCGCCTGCGTCCGGGGCAGCAAGCTTTCGGCGTTCAGACGCCGGCAGACAGGATAAGATGATGGAACACCCTCTCGCGCTGAAATCGATCCCCGCGAACACCCTGTTCGGGGAGGGCGATGTCTTCGTGCTCTTCGGGGAAATGTTCGGGCGTGGCTATGCCACCGGCCTGATCGAGGCCGCGAAGGCGGCCGGCATGACCGTCATCGGCATGACCATGGGCCGGCGGGACAATGGCGGCGCGCTCAGGCCGCTGACCGATGAGGAACTGGCGGCGGCCGAGGCCGGGCTTGGCGGGCGCATCATCAACGTGCCGCTGATGGCCGGCTTCGACATGGATGCCGCCCCCGGCGAGCCCACGCCCACCGACATGCTGGGCGAGATGACGCTTGAGAACTGGCAAAGCTTCAAGCTGGACCAGGACCGGATCGCCCGGGCCCGCGAGGGGGGCGTTGCCCGCTTCCGCGACGCCGTGACCCGGGTGATGGCAGAGCTGGACGGGATGATCCCGGCCGGCCGCAACGTGTTGTTCGCCCATACCATGGCCGGCGGCATCCCGCGGGCGAAGGTGTTCATGGCGATCGCCAACCGGGTCTATAAGGGCCGCGGCGCGCGCTATATGTCGTCTCAGGCGCTGATCGACAGCGATCTGGGCAAGCTGATCCTGCAGAATTTCGACGAGGTCACCGCCAACAGCTTCGGCCATCTGCTGGAGCTGAGCGGACCCTTGCGCGCCCGCATCGAAGCCGAGGGCGGCCAGGGGCGCTATACCGCCTATGGCTATCACGGCACCCGGGTGCTGATCGACGGCGCCTATCGCTGGCAGACCTATACCAACTACACCCAGGGCTATGCCAAGATGCGGCTGGAAGGGCTGGCCCGGGCGGCATGGGACAAGGGCGTCAAGGCGGTGGTGTACAACTGCCCCGAAATCCGCACCAATTCCTCGGACGTCTTCGCCGGCATCGAGCTGTCGCTGCTGCCGCTGCTGACGGCGCTGCGCCACGAGGGCGGCGGCGCCTGGGTCGACGACCTGTGGCAGTATTGCGAGACCCTGCTGCAGGACGGCATCAGCGTCGATACGGTGCTGCAGATGGTCCATGACTATCAGCAAAACCCGGCCATGCAGCCCTATTACGATTTCGCCAGCTGGCCCAAGGCCAACAGCGCCGAGCAGGTGGAACAGACCGTCGGCACCTCGCAGGACATCGTGAACCTGCACAAGGACCGCAAGACCCTGGTCAGCGACGTGCTGAGCCAGCATGTGGTCGCCGCCACCGGTCGGCTGATCTTCGGCGCCACCAGCACCCCCGAGGCGCCGGTGCTGTGGCTGGACCACGACATCGTGGCACGCCAGCTGATCGAGATGCACGGCGCCTGACGACATCGGATGCCGGATGTACGACAAGGCCCGGCCGGGTGGCGCCACCCGGCCGGGCCTTTGCTTTTGGCGGGATGTCAGCCCGGCACCACCGGTGCCGTCGGGAAACGCGGCGGGCAGGTGAGTTCATAGGCGCGGGCCGCGCGCAGCACCAGCTCGTCGCGGAAGCGGGGCCCCACGATATGCAGGCCGACCGGCAGCCCGTCATCGCCGAAGCCGCACTGAACCGAGGCCGCCGGCTGCTGGGTCAGGTTGAAGGGGTAGGTGAAGGGCGTCCACTGCATCCAGTGATCCAGCCCCGAGCCCGGGGGCACGTCGTGGCCGGCTTCGAAGGCGGTAATCGGCAGGCTGGGGGTGACCAGCAGGTCGTAACTGCGGTGGAAGGCGGCCATGCGCTCGCCCAGCGCCACCCGGGCATCGACCGCGCGCATATAGTCGACGATGTCGATGCCGGCGCCCAGCTCCGCCACCCGGCGCAGGCCCGGGTCGATCAACGCGCGCTGATCGGCCGGGGTATTGGCCAGGATCTTGGCGGCGCCGGCGAACCAGTGGGCGTTGAAGATGTCGATCGGATCTTCGAAACCGGGATCGACCTCTTCCACGATCGCGCCGAGTGCCGCCAGGACGTCGACCGCCTTGCGGACCTCGCGCGCCACATCCTCGCGGACGTTCACGTAACCCAGGGTCGGGCTGAAGGCGATGCGCAGCCCGCGCACGCCCTGGTCCAGGCCCAGCCGCCAGTCGCGAGAGATCGGCGCGCCCATATACCAGTCGCGGTCATCCGCCTGGCCGACCACCGTCATCATCAGCGCGACATCGGCGATGGTGCGGGCCATCGGCCCCAGATGCGAGGTGGTGCCCATGGCGCTGGCCGGCCATTGGGGGATGATGCCGAAGGTCGGCTTGATGCCGGCGGTGCCGGTGAAGCCGCAGGGAATGCGGATCGAGCCGCCGGCATCGGAGCCCTGATGCAGCACGCCCATATTGAGCGCCGCCGCCGCGCCGGCACCACCGCTGGAACCACCGGCCGTGGTATTTACATTCCAGGGGTTGCGGGTGATGCCGGTGAGCGCGCTGTCGGTGACCCCTTTCCAGCCGAATTCCGGCGTGGTGGTCTTGCCGAGCAGCACCGCGCCCGCACCCCGCATGAAGGCGGTGAAGGGGGCATCCACCTCCCAGGGGCCGTCGGCGGCGATGGTCTTCGATCCCTTGCGGGTGGGCCAGCCGCGGGTGAAGGTCAGATCCTTGATCGAGGACGGCACGCCGTCGACCGGCCCGATCGGCCGGCCGGCCATCCAGCGCGCTTCCGACGCCTTCGCATCGGCGCGGGCGCTGTCTTCATCGACCAGGACCCAGGCGTTGACCGCGCCATCGAAGCGGCGGATGCGATCCAGCGCCGCCTCGGTCGCCTCGACCGGCGAGGCCGCCTTGCGGGCATAGAGGCCGAGCAGTTCGCCCGCGCCGAGTTCGCCCAGATCTGTAGATGAGAGGGGGGTGGAGGACTGGGGCATGGGCTCTTATCCTTTTCTGAACGGCGTTCAGGCGTCGAGCGCCAGATAGCGGTCGCGGACGCTGCGGTCGGCGCGGAAATCGGCATTGCTGCCGGCATAGACGATGCGGCCCTGTTCCAGGACGTAATGCCGGTCGGCCAGTTTCTCGCAGACCGCGAGGTTCTGTTCGACCAGCAGCACCGGCACGCCGCTTTCGCGGATCCGGCCCAGGATGCGGACGATTTCGTCCACGATCACCGGGGCCAGCCCCTCGGTCGGCTCGTCCAGCAGCAGGATGCGGGGGGCGTTGACCAGTGCGCGGGCGATGGCCAGCATCTGCTGTTCGCCGCCCGAGAGCGCCTTGCCGCCATTGCGCCGCCGTTCCTTCAGCCGCGGAAACATGGCGTAGACGTCGTCGAGCGACCAGCGGCTGCCCTTGCGGACCGAGATCTTCAGATTCTCTTCGACCGAGAGCATGCCGAAGATGCCGCGATGTTCCTGCACCAGCGCCACGCCGCGGCGGGCGATGTCGTGTGAGGGGCGGCCGGCGATGCTGGTGCCGTCGAAGCTGATCGTGCCTTTCGTGTCCACCATGCCGGCGATGGATTTGAGCGTGGTGGTCTTGCCGGCGCCGTTGCGGCCGAGCAGGGTGACCAGCTCGCCCGGCCGCACCTCCAGCGACACGCCTTCCAGAACATGGCTCTTGCCGTAATAGGCGTGGACCTGGTCCAGCGTCAGCATGCCCCGGCCTCCCCCAGATAGGCGGCGCGCACCCGCGGGTCGTTGCGCACGGTCCGGGGGTCGCCCTCGACCAGCACCTTGCCCTGATGCATCACCGTGATCGTGTCGCTGATCGACATCACGATGCCCATATTGTGCTCGATCAGCATGACCGTGTAGTCGCGGCCAAGCTCGCCGATCAGCTTCGTCATCACCGGAATGTCGTCGATGCCCATGCCCGAGGTCGGCTCGTCGAGCAGCAGCAGTTTCGGCCGCGCGGCCATGGCCATGCCCACCTCCAGCACCCGCTGCTGGCCGTGGGAGAGTTCGCCCGCCGCCACATGGGCGCGGGCGCCCAGCTGCAGCCGGTCGATGATCTCGTCCGCCACCTTCAGATGATCGGGCCGGGCGCCGACCGGGCGCCAGAAGGCGAGCGCCTTCGCCCCGTCGCGGCCCTGGGCGGCGAGGCGGAGATTCTCGCGCACGCTCAAGGTCTGGAACAGGCTGGTGATCTGGAAGGAGCGCGACATGCCGAGCCCGACCCGATCCTGCGACGGCTTGCGGGTGACGTCGCTGCCGTCGAACAGGATCCGGCCGGCGGTGGGCCGGCGTTCGCCCGTCAGGCAGTGGAAGGTGGTGGTCTTGCCGGCGCCGTTGGGGCCGATGATGGTGTGGATGGTGCCGCGGCGGATCCTGAGGTCGACCCCGTCCACCGCCTTGAAGGCGCCATAGGCGAGTTCCAGCCCGGAGGTCTCCAGGATCACGTCGCCGCTCTGCCGGTTGCCGGTCTTCTGGCTGGTGCTTGTATGAATTCCACTCATCGGGCCGTCTCCTGGTAGGATGTTTGGCCTGATAGCCGGGAGAGGGTCGCCGCGTTGCGCTCGAAGGATGATCTT
>NZ_NYWI01000011.1:0-28836 GCF_002684955.1 Tistrella sp.
GATCGACAGCCGATCAGGGACGATATGACGAGCTGCCCAGGTGAGGTGGTTGATGCGCTCCGACTTCTCGCGGATATCGCTCAGAATGTCGTGCGGTGCATGGTTCGGGATGGCGCGGTACTCGGTCATGACACGCCTTTCTCAGTAAGTGAGCCCGCGCGCATGCGCGGCATCTTTGACGTGAGCCGCCACGATCGGCGCCGTGCCGGCCAGCTTTGCCGCGACCCCGATGAGCTTGGTGACAGTGCGCAGGGCACCGGGATGATGCGCGGCGCGGCGCAGCGTGGTGCGGGCATCACGGTCATCGATCCCGTGATGAGAGCAAATTGCGTCGACATCGGCAGGGAGTGGCCCATCAACTTCGAGACCGACGGAAAGCCGGCTGGTTAATTGCGACCACTGTTTCGGATTGCCATCGAGCCGGTCGCGCAACTGACGCCCGGCCACCAGGACCATACCCATCGGCACCGTATCGAACAGGATCCGAAGTTCCTCGATCGAGTCATCCGACAGGTGGTGCGCCTCATCGACGATCAGCATCGGCGACTGAGGTTCAGCCTCAAGCGCCGTGGTGATGGCGGCAGCCAGCGCACCGGCCCCGGAGAGCTTTGTATGCGCGCCGATCGCCTCGGCTATCCGTTGCAGGCATGGCACCAGAGCGCTGGTCGCTGGCGACGCCGTGACCAGATATCGCCCGGGGGCAGAGCGCACGTAGTGACGGGCAGCGGTTGACTTGCCCACGCCGGGTTTGCCAGTGATCAGCCCGAGTTCCGGTGCGTCCTGGCAGTAGGTGAAGAGATTGAGCATGCGCCGCCCGGTTTCCGTCTCACAGAAGGGTATCTTCTCGGGAGCGGCGTTCGGCTCTATAGTCCGGATTGTGACCATGGGCGTTTCCGGTTTTCGCTCGGGTTGCTGCGTCGGGGGTGATACCCCGTCGCGACGTTCCGTCCGGCGCTGCAACGCCGGACGGGCATTTGGGTCATCCGCCAGCCAGCCGCCGGAAGATGTCGTCAAGGTCTGGCTTCTCTCGCGGTTTCGCGACGGGCGCCTCTCGCATCATGCGGGCCGCGTCGGCATAGTCCGGGGCGAGACGGATGACGCCTGCGGGCAGGACGTCCATGGTTGGTGCGGCGAAGCGCGCTGCATCGGCCATGGCGTCTTCCCCCGTCAGCTGGTCCGTGAGAGCTGCCCGAGCCGCGACCTGAGAGCGAAGCGCCTTGTTCCGGCGCGCCTGTTCCCTGGCGCCACGCGGGTCGCCGAATGGAAAGACCGGTTCAGGTGTGGCGATCGTCAGCGCCTGACCGAATTCTGAGAAGACGAACAGGCCGTCTCGGTCACCGAACAGAGGGCAACGCACCAGGACGCTTTCCCCGACATGGGCCAGAAGCGCATCGCTCTGATAGGTCTGCCCCTCGAACGAAAGAACCCCGCCCGGATTGACCTTCCGTGTCTTCTCGCGACTGAAGGCAACGGCCAGTTCCCAGGGATCAAGGAGGGTCGCCTGCCAGCCGGCGGTAACCGCTTCGGCAAAGCGGCCGGCGGGGCTCTGCCCGCGAAAGGTTCCGGTCTGTTCCTTGGCGTTGTAGTAGGCGACGGCGATGTTAAGTGCCCGCTGGATATCGGTTTCGCCCCCCGGATACGGGATCGGCTCCCGGCCCTGGTTCTGCGTCTTCTTGCGCATGCGGTTCCCGCCGATATAGCCGGGCAGTTGCGGCAGTGCGACGGCTTCCAGGGCGGAGAACAGGCTTTCGATCACCTTGGCCTGCGGGTTGTAGGCGCGGGCGCGGTGGGTTCCCAATGCGCCCTGCGTCCGGTCGTTAAGATCGATGTCGATGACATGCTTGAGCTTGGCGATGTCGCTGGCAAGTTCGGCCCAGTTATATTCACCACCATTGTCAAGGTAGAGCCGCGACGGTGCGCCCCATTCCGGGTCCATACACATGTTCACGAAGGAGCGGATCGCGTGTTCGCGCCGGATCATCTCGCCTTTGGGGAGTATAAAGACATCCGTAAAGGCACGGTTGTTGGCGAGATCCATCCACGCGACCATCTTGGGTGTGCAGAGACTGCCATCCGGGCGCCTGAAATAGATGTCGACGTGATGGACGTCTCCGGCCACCCACTCCATCGGTCGAAGGTGGCTGCGGTCGCGGCGAATGCGCGGAACCATCCGGGCCGCAAAGGCGGCCGCATCGTTCCGCTGCATGGCCACGACAGCGAAGCCTCGCTCCGCCTCTATGAATTTTCGCGGCAGCCTGCACAGGCGGAGAAGCCGCTGGTGCGGCACCGTCACGCCGGCATTCTCGATCAACCGGGCGAGGACCGGTCGGGTGTTCATCTGGATCGTCGCGATGCTGGGGGTACCAGCGGCCCATTCGGATCGAACACGCCGCCGCATCTGGTCCGCGATATCGGCTATCGCCTCCGGTGATGCACCGGCAGTGGTGAGGATCTGATCGAGTTCACGGGACAGGACCACCCGGCGCTGGCCGGCATCTTCCCGTGCCTTGCGCATCAACCCTTCAAAGCCTTGCGCCTCATACCGGGCGATCCAGTTCCGGAGCGTGTTCTCACTCAGCGTGCGGCTGCGTCCCTTCCAGTCACGGACGGGCGCCGCAGCGATCCTGGCTATCATCGCCGAGCGCGCCGGGGTTCCGGGACCCGTCTCAGTACGGATTGCCTGGACGATCTGAAGTTTCCAGCTTGCTTCCTGGTGATCGCCTGAGACGCGGGGGCGATTGACCAACCCACAGTGCTTCGTCGCAGGTAGACCACCCTTCGAATCGTCTGAACTCTCGGGATCGGAGAGGGCGACTTCGTATCGGAGCCCTTCAGGACCACCCTGGCTCCTTGAAAGGCGGACCCGGAGTTTTTGTCCGCGCCATGGATGTCCATCATGTGCCCGGGACAGAGCCCTATGGGCCTTTTGACGTGATATGCCAAACTTGCGAGCAAAATCGCCGGCAGAGATCCACTGATCATCCATCGATCATAGCCTCCCTGACCAGTAAATGCTTTAGCTCTTCTGCCTTTTGGCCGCGCCATTGGCCAAGGAGGCATTTGCGAGCGTTTTGTCTTTTAATCGAATTACGAGAACACCATTGTTGCAAACTATCTTGTTGTGCAACAAAACCCGCTCGCACCCGGGCATAGAGACCCGGCCCCGGAGTGAGCAAATCGATATCGTCTGGTCGAACTTGCTGCATGGACTGACGCGCGACGTTGCAATATATTCCCGGGGAATACCGTAACATCACGCAGAAAATAGCGCAATAGGTTGCGTCATGTCGGATGAGAAGCCCACAAATGACGATCAAAATGACGTTGGCCGCCGTCTGCGGGACGCAATCCTCCGGACTGGTCTATCTGTGCGCAAATTTTCCCAGATAACCGACGCTTCTTACAGATCTGTCCAAGACTATGTCACAGGTGTGCGCTTCCCTAGCGCAGATTTTCTGAGAAAATGTGCACTCAATGGTATTGATGTTAATTGGGTTTTGACTGGAAAGCGCTCCTTGTCCGCTAAAATCGAAAGTGAGGCTGATGCAGCCGTCAACCTGAATTATGGAGAAACCCCAACACAAAGAATTATCACATTGATCGTTTTTGCTTTTAAGCATGCGGAAAAAATTGACGAAAACCGAAAAAAAAATGGAGAGCCGCCGCTTACTTTGAAAGAAATTGAAGATATTGTGATCGAGAAGGCGCCATTGATCGCCGTTCACCTCGATATAATCTGGGATGTATTTGGAGATTACCTTAAAGAAGCCGGGGTATCTTCAGAAAAGGTGGATGAGGTGAAGCGGGGCATCTATAGAGGCAAGATGTCTCCCGATATCGGAGGAGCCACGATCGATGAGCTGGTTCAAGGCAGCAAACCGCGAAAGCGCAAGAAATAGCGTGATCCGTAGAGGGCAACGATGGATATGACGCCACATTGCGACGCACAACGCCGTCAGGATCAGGGGCGGTTGACAAATAGGGTTACAGATAGGGTTACAACATGAACAGGGACGGACAATGTGCGCAAGCTCGTTAATGCGTCATGCATCTATAAATGCTCATATAAATCAATAAATTAGATGATTTTCTCCAAACGTCTTCTGGGTTGTAACCCACCATGCAAAGCGGCAATTTACCGCGCAATCCATAACACACTGATTTACAAGGCATAATGCCGTTTCATTCCAATTTAATTCGAACCGCGACTCCAAGATAATTTTTTCCAACACACTGCACGGTGATGCGGCCGTCTTCCTGCAGTGCCCTTAAGATCCGCCGGTCGACGGCGTCCAGATCGGGTTCGGCAGATGCTGCCATGCGGGGGCCCCTTTTTAGCAGAACACTGCGTGCAGTCTGTCTTTGGGGCCGAAAATAGGCAAGAACCGCTGCTCAACCCGGCGCAGAATAGGGCGTTCGGTGGCAGAGGCCATCGGTGCGACGGGAGGAGTGAAACGCCCATGACCGGCATGGTGACGCGCGAGACGGAAGAGAAGATGGCGGGGCAGCATATGACCGTGCTGGAGGCGCTGAACCGCAAGGCGCTGTGGCTGTCGAACTGGATGATCCACCACGCCAACCACATCCGGCCCAATGCCTCGGGTGTCAAGGTGGGCGGCCATCAGTCGTCCTCGGCGTCGATGACCGCGATCATGACGGCGCTTTACTTCGACGTGCTCCGGCCCGAAGACCGGGTCGCCGTCAAGCCCCATGCCTCCCCGGTCTTCCACGCCATCCAATACCTGTTCGGCCGCCAGAGCCTGGACAAGCTGAAGGCCTTCCGCGGCTTCGGCGGTGCGCAGTCCTATCCCTCGCGCACCAAGGATACCGACGATGTCGACATCTCGACCGGCTCGGGCGGGCTGGGCGTCGCCTTCACCGCCTTCGCCTCCATGGTGCAGGATTATGTCCGCGCCAAATCCTGGGCGCGCACCGACCGGCCCGAAGGCCGGATGATCGCGCTGGTCGGCGATGCCGAGCTGGACGAGGGCAATGTCTATGAATGCCTGCTGGAAGGCTGGAAGGCTGGAAGCACGGGCTGCGCAACACCTGGTGGGTGATCGACTACAACCGCCAGAGCCTCGACGGCGTGGTGCGCGAGGGGCTGTACGAGCGGATCGAGGCGATTTTCAAGGCCTTCGACTGGCGGGTGGTGACGGTGAAATACGGCGCCCTGCAGCGTGCCGCCTTTGCCGAGCCCGGCGGCGAAAAGCTGCGCGCCTGGATCGATGCCTGCCCGAACGGGCTCTATTCCGCGCTGATGTTCCGCGGCGGCGCCGCCTGGCGGGAGCGGCTGGAAGACGATCTGGGCGATCAGGGCGAGGTGAGCGCGCTGCTGGCCCGGCGCAGCGATGCCGAACTGGCCGATCTGATGGCCAATCTGGGCGGCCACTGCCTGGAAAGCCTGCTCGATGCCTTTCACGGCATCCGGGACGACCGGCCGACGGTTTTCATCGCCTATACGGTCAAGGGCTGGGGCACGCCGCTCGCCGGGCACAAGGACAATCATTCCGGCCAGATGACCGAGGCGCAGATCCATGCGCTGCGCGACGCCATGGGCATCCGCGCCGGCCATGAATGGGAGCCCTTCGAAGGGCTGGACCTCGACCCGGCGGTGCTGCGCGACTTCCTGGACCGCGTGCCGTTCAACACCACCGAAAGCCGCCGGCTGACGGCGCCGGTCGCGGCCCCGATCGGCCCGCAATTCGCCACCACCGGCACCACCTCCACCCAGGCGGCTTTCGGCCGGATCATGGACGCGATCGCGAAGACCGACAGCGATCTGGCCCGGCGCATCGTCACCACCTCGCCCGACGTCACCGTGTCGACCAATCTGGGCGGCTGGGTGAACCGTCGGGCGCTGTTTGCCGCCGACGAGATCGCCGACATCTTCCAGCGCCAGCGCATTCCCAGCACCCAGAAATGGCATTTCTCGCCCCAGGGCCAGCATATCGAACTCGGCATCGCCGAGATGAACCTGTTCCTGATGCTGGGGGCCGCCGGTCTTGCCCATGAACTCTTCGGCGAGCGGCTGCTGCCGGTCGGCACGCTTTATGATCCGTTCATCTCGCGCGGGCTCGATGCGCTGAATTACGCCTGTTATCAGGATGCCCGGTTCATGGTCGTGGCCACGCCCTCGGGCGTGTCGCTGGCGGGCGAGGGCGGGGCGCATCAGTCGATCGCCCAGCCGCTGATCGGCATGAGCCAGGACGGCCTCGCCTCGTTCGAGCCCGGTTTCGCCGACGAGCTGGCGGTGATCATGGACTGGGGCTTTGCGCATATGCAGCGCGCCGGCAAAAAGACCCCCGACCCCGACACCTTCCTGCCCGATGCCGCCGGCGGCTCGGTCTATCTGCGCCTGTCGACCCGGCCGGTGGAACAGATGCGGCGCGAGATCGACGACAGCCTCGCGGCCGGTATCCTGGCCGGCGGCTACTGGCTGAAGGCGCCGGAACCGGGCTGCGAGGTGGTGATCGTCTATCAGGGGGTCACCGTCACCGAGGCGATCGCCGCGGCGGGCATGATCGGCGGCAGCCGCCGCAATGTCGCGGTGCTGGCCGTCACCTCGGCCGACCGGCTGCATGCCGGCTGGACCGCGGCGGAAAAGGCGCGCGCCGAGGGCGCGCCCGCGGCGGTGTCGCATGTCGAACGCCTGCTCGACCGGGTGCCGGATCATGCCGGGCTCGTGACCGTGATCGACGGCCACCCGGCGACGCTCGCCTGGCTGGGCGGTGTCAACGGCCACCGGGTGGCTGCGCTGGGCGTCGACCATTTCGGCCAGACCGGCACGGTCGAGGATCTTTATGCCCATTACGCCATCGATGCCGAGGGCATCGTCGCGGCCGCCCGGCGCTTCATCGGCGGCCGGCGGCGGCGCTGAGCGGCGCCGTCCCCTCGGGCGGGGCGGGATCCGGGCGGTTCGGGCCCGGATCCCTGGCCTCCGGTCTCAGCCGGGCCGGGGTTTCCTGAGGCCGGCGGCCAGTCCGCGAAATTTTTTTACGCGCGCCGCCGCATGTGGCCATCCCGGGGGCGGAATCGGACCTCCTTCAATTCATGACGAATTTTTGTCGCCGCCGATCTCATTGGCTAATTTTATAACCCTGTCACCGACCGAACCATTCTAGGTGCAGTGCAACTCGCGTCGCGGGCATTGGGGGCGGTCGACTGAATGCCGCCAGAGTTGCAGGCGCCGGCAGGCCGCCGACACCCTTGGTGTAAAGAGCGGGGATGACAGGCTGGATAATTCGCTGTCATAGTTTGGCCACTCGGAGCGCCCCATCTTCGTCTGGGATGCCATCCTCGTCTGGGAAGTTCGACGCTGATGTCCACATCCGAACACCTTAGCCTGCATGTGCCCGAGCCGGCGGTCCGGCCGGGCGACACCCCCGACTTCTCGACCGTCAAGATTCCCAAAGCCGGGGCCGTGCCCAGACCCGAGGTCGATGCCGATCCGGAGCAGATGCGCGACCTCGCCTTCTCGATCATCCGCGTGCTGAACCGCAATGGCGAGGCCGTGGGCCCCTGGGCCGGTGCGCTCACCGATGACGAGCTGCTCGACGGGCTGCGCCATATGATGACGCTGCGCGCCTTCGATGCGCGCATGCTCATCGCCCAGCGCCAGGGCAAGACCTCGTTCTATATGCAGCATCTGGGCGAGGAGGCGGTCAGCTGCGCCTTCCGCAAGGCGCTGGTCGACGGCGACATGAACTTCCCCACCTACCGGCAGGCGGGGCTGCTGATCGCCGGCGGCTATTCGATGGTCGACATGATGTGTCAGATCTATTCGAATGCCCGCGACCCGCTGAAGGGCCGGCAGCTGCCGGTGATGTATTCCTCGCGCGAGCACGGTTTCTTCACCATCTCGGGCAACCTCGCGACCCAGTTCGTGCAGGCGGTCGGCTGGGCCATGGCCTCGGCCATCCGCAACGACACCAGGATCGCCGCGGCCTGGATCGGTGACGGCTCCACCGCCGAGAGCGATTTCCACGCCGCCCTGGTCTTCGCCTCCACCTACAAGGCGCCGGTGGTGCTGAACGTGGTCAACAATCAGTGGGCCATTTCCACCTTCCAGGGCATCGCCCGCGGCGGATCGGGCACCTTCGCTGCCCGCGGCCTGGGCTTCGGCATCCCGTCGCTGCGCGTCGACGGCAACGACTATCTGGCGGTCCACGCCGTCGCCAAATGGGCGGCGGAGCGGGCGCGGCGCAATCTGGGCCCGACGCTGATCGAATACGTCACCTACCGCGTGGGGGCGCATTCCACGTCGGACGACCCCTCCGCCTATCGGCCCAAGGCCGAAAGCACCGCCTGGCCGCTGGGCGACCCGGTGATCCGGCTCAAGAACCATCTGATCACCCGCGGTGTCTGGTCGGAAGACCGCCACAAGCAGACCGAGGCCGAAATCCTGGACACGGTCATCGCCGCCCAGAAGGAAGCCGAAAGCCACGGCACGCTGCATGCGGGTGCCAAGCCTTCGGCCCGCGACATGTTCGACGGCGTCTTCGCCGAGATGCCGGCCCATCTGCGCCGGCAGCGCCAGCAGGCGGGAGTCTGAACCCATGCCACGCATGACGATGATCGAGGCCATCCGCGACGCGCTCGACGTGATGATGGGCCGCGACGACCGGGTGGTGGTCTATGGCGAGGATGTCGGCTATTTCGGCGGCGTCTTCCGCTGCACCCAGGGCCTGCAGCAGAAATACGGCCGGACCCGCTGCTTCGACGCGCCGATCAGCGAAAGCGGCATCGTCGGCACGGCGATCGGCATGGCCGCCTATGGCCTGCGCCCCTGTGTCGAGATCCAGTTCGCCGACTATATGTATCCGGCCTATGACCAGATCACCCAGGAAGCGGCGCGCATCCGCTATCGCTCCAATGGTGATTTCACCTGCCCGCTGGTGATCCGCATGCCCACCGGCGGCGGCATTTTCGGCGGCCAGACCCACAGCCAGAGCGTGGAAGCCCTCTTCACCCATGTCTGCGGGCTGAAGGTGGTGGTGCCGTGCAGCCCGCACGATGCCAAGGGCCTGCTGATCTCGGCACTGGAAGATCCCGATCCGGTGATCTTCCTTGAGCCGAAGCGGCTGTATAACGGCCCCTTCGACGGCCATCACGACCGCCCGGTGACCCCCTGGTCGAAGCACGAGGCGGGCGAGGTGCCGGCCGGCCATTATGCCGTGCCGCTGGGCAAGGCCAATATCGTCCGCCCCGGCGCCGCCGTCACCGTGCTGGCCTACGGCACCATGGTCTATGTCGCCCAGGCGGCCGCGGCCGATACCGGCGTCGATGCCGAGATCATCGATCTGCGCACGCTGGTGCCGCTCGACCTCGACACCATCACCGCCTCGGTGCGCAAGACCGGGCGCTGCCTGGTGGTGCACGAGGCCACGCTGACCTCGGGCTATGGCGCGGAACTCACCGCCCTGGTGCAGGAGACCTGCTTCCATCATCTGGAGGCGCCGGTCACCCGCATCGCCGGCTGGGACACGCCCTATCCGCATGCCCAGGAATGGGACTATTTCCCCGGCCCCGCGCGTGTCGGCCGTGCCCTTCAAGAGATCCTGGAGAGCTGACCCATGGGCGAGCATATCATCAAGATGCCCGATGTCGGCGAAGGCATCGCCGAGGCCGAGCTGGTCGAATGGCATATCGAGGTCGGCCAGATCGTCCGTGAGGACGCGGTCCTGGCCGCGGTGATGACCGACAAGGCGACCGTCGAAATCCCCTCGCCGGTGGACGGCAAGGTGCTGTGGCTGGGCGCCGAAATCGGCGACGTGGTCAGCGTCGGCGCGCCGCTGATCCGGCTGGAGGTGGAAGGCGAGGGCAATGTCGCCGCCGGTGCGGCAGCGCCCGCCGCTGCGGCATCCAAGCCCGCCGCCGACCGGCCTGCGGACGAGGATGACGGCGCCCCGCCGGCCGCCCCGGCCCAGGCGGCGGAGCCGGCGCCCGAGCTTAAGACCGTGCCCAAGCCGCAGCCGGCTGCGAAGCCCCCGACTACCAGTTCCGGCGCGGGTGCCGGCACGGTCGCCATGGCCCCGGGTGCCCCCCGGGGCGAGCACGAAAAGCCGATCGCGTCTCCCGCCGTGCGCCACCGGGCGCGCGAGGCCGGGGTGGATCTGCGCCAGGTGCGCGGCACCGGCCCGGCCGGCCGCATCACCCATGAAGACCTCGACCGCTTTTTCGCCGGCAAGGATCAGCGCCCCGCCGCCGGCGGTCTGGTGGCCGATACCAGCGTCAGCGAAATCAAGGTGGTCGGCCTGCGCCGGCGCATCGCCGAACAGATGGCGCTGTCGAAGTCGCGTATCCCTCACATCACCTATGTGGAGGAGGTGGACGTCACGGCACTTGAAGAGCTGCGCGGCAAGCTCAACGCCGAGAAGGGCCGCGACCGGCCCAAGCTCACCATTCTGCCCTTCCTGATGCGGGCGATGGTGAAGGCGATCGCCGAACAGCCGCGGCTGAATTCGCGCTATGATGATCAGGCGGGTGTCATCCACCAGCATGGCGGCGTGCATATCGGCGTCGCGGCCCAGACCCCCACGGGCCTGGTCGTGCCGGTGGTGAAGCATACCGAGGCCCGCGATCTCTGGGCCTGTGCCGCGGAACTCTCGCGCCTGGCCGAGGCCGCCAAGAACGGCACCGCCACGCGCGAAGAGCTGACCGGCTCCACCATCACCATCACCTCGCTCGGCGCGCTGGGCGGTGTGGTCACCACCCCGGTGATCAACCACCCGGAAGTTGCCATCATCGGCGTCAACAAGATGATGGTCCGCCCGGTCTGGGACGGCTCGGCCTTCGTGCCGCGGAAGATGATGAACCTGTCGTCCAGTTTCGATCATCGCGTGATCGACGGCTGGGATGCCGCCGTTTTCGTCCAGCGCATCAAGTCGCTGCTGGAAACCCCGGCGACCATCTTCATCGAGGGCTGAGACGATGAAGGATATTTCCTGCAAGCTGCTGGTGATCGGCGCCGGCCCGGGCGGTTATGTCTGCGCGATCCGCGCCGGCCAGCTGGGCGTCGACACCGTGATCGTCGAGGCGAAAAAGCCGGGCGGCACCTGCCTGAATGTCGGCTGCATCCCCTCCAAGGCGCTGATCCATGCCGCCGAGGAGTTCGAAAAGCTGGTGCATATGGCCGGCGGCACCTCGCCGCTCGGCATCACCGCCACGGCGCCCAAAATCGATCTGGCCCGCACCGTCGCCTGGAAGGACCAGATCGTCGGCCGGTTGACCGGCGGCGTCTCGGGCCTGCTCAAGAAGGCGCGGGTCAAGGTGGTTCAGGGCCATGCCCGCTTCCGCGACGGCAAGACGGTCGAGGTCGAAACCGAAACCGGGCTTCAGGTGATCAAGGCCGAAGCGGTGGTCATCGCCACCGGCTCCGAGCCGGTGGAACTGCCCTTCCTGCCCTTCGGCGACCGGGTGATTTCGTCGACCGAGGCGCTGGCCCTGCCGGCGGTGCCGGAGCGCTTCGTGGTGGTCGGCGCCGGCTATATCGGCCTCGAACTCGGCACCGCCTATGCGAAGCTGGGTGCTAAGGTGACGGTGGTCGAAAGCCAGTCGCGCATCCTGCCGCTCTATGATGCCGAGTTGACCCGGCCGGCCGCGAAGCGGCTGGAAGAGCTGGGCGTCGAGGTGCTGACGGGTGCCAAAGCGCGCGGCCTGTCGCGCGGCGGCGACGGTCTCGTGGTCGAAACCCAAAGCGGGGACGAGATCACCCTGCCGGCCGACAAGATCCTGGTCACCGTCGGCCGCCGCCCGGCCACGCGCGGCTGGGGGATCGAGGAACTGGTGCTCGACATGCAGGGGCCCTTCATCTCGGTGGGCGAGCGCTGCCAGACCTCGATGCGCGGCATCTATGCCATCGGCGACGTCACCGGAGAGCCGATGCTGGCCCATCGCGCCATGGCCCAGGGCGAGATGGTCGCCGAGATCATCGCCGGCCATAACCGGGTCTGGGACAAGCGCTGCATCCCGGCGGTCTGCTTCACCGACCCCGAAATCGTGACCGCCGGCCTCTCCCCCGACGAGGCGAAGCGGCTGGGCACCGAGGTCAAGACCGCCCAGTTCCCGTTCACGGCCAATGGCCGCGCGATGACGAAGCTGGGCGAGCAGGGCTTCGTGCGGGTGGTCTTCCGCGCCGACAACAATCTGGTGCTGGGCATCCAGGCCACCGGCCAGGGCGTCTCGGAACTCTCCGCCGCCTTTGCGCTCGCCATCGAAATGGGCGCGCGTCTGGAAGACATCGCCGGCACCATCCACGCCCACCCCACCCAGGGCGAGGCCTTCCAGGAGGCGGCGCTCAAGGGCCTGGGCCACGCCCTGCATATCTGACCGGGCCACGCCCTGCATATTCGGCCGGGCCACGCCCACGACCACATCGCGGCCACGCTCCCCTCAGGGGGCGTGGCCGTCGTCGTTCCGGCCTGTGATCGGCCCCCCTTGTGACGCATCTCACCGGGATTAATGAACCACGGTCATAAAGCCGATCGGAAAATCGCCCCTAATCCCCTGGCGCCGGCGCGCCATCTTCTTCATCTACCGGACCCGCATCCGCCATGGCTGGCGGCGCAATAACCTCAAGGACATGAGCGCGAGACGGGGGCGCGGGACGGGGGCGAGACGACGACAAGGCGGAACGGGAACAAGAGCCATGGCCTTCGAGATCACGATAAACGGCGCCCGCCATCGGGTGGATGTCGACGGCGACACGCCGCTGCTCTGGGTGCTGCGCGACGTGCTGGGCATGACCGGCACCAAATTCGGCTGCGGGGCAGCACTCTGCGGCGCCTGCACCGTTCATATGGACGGCCAGCCGATCCGGTCCTGCATCACGCCGGTGGAGGCCGTGGGCGAGGCGCCGGTCACCACCATCGAGGCGCTGGAGACCCTGCCGGTCGGCCCGGCCCTGCAGGCGGCCTGGGTGGCGCTGGACGTGCCGCAATGCGGCTATTGCCAGTCGGGACAGCTGATGTCGGCGGCGGCCCTGCTGACGGAGACGCCGAAGCCCACCGATGCCGAAATCGACGGCGCCATGTCGGGCAATGTCTGCCGCTGCGGCACCTATCCCCGCATCCGTGCGGCCATCCATCGCGCCGCCGGCGCGGCCTGAGGGGGGAGGGCGATCCGATGATCAATATCGCGACGACCCGTATGAACCGGCGCAGCTTCCTGAAAGCCGGCGCCGCCGTGACCGGCGGCCTGGTCGTGTCGCTGGCCCTGCCTTTGGGCACCCGCCCGGCCGATGCCGCCGCCGCCGCGCGCTTCGACCCCAACGCCTTCATCCGCATCGATCACCAGGGCATCGCCACCCTGGTGATGCCGATGGTCGAAATGGGCCAGGGCGTGTATCAGGGCCAGGCCATGCTGATCGCCGAAGAGCTGGAGATCGGCCTGGACCAGGTCCGGCTGGAACATGCGCCGGCCGACCCCGCCTATACCAACCCGCTGATCGGCGGCCAGATCACCGGCGGGTCGACCACGATCCGGGCGATGTGGCAGCCGCTGCGCCAGGCCGGCGCCGTGGCCCGCACCCTGCTGGTCCAGGCCGCCGCCGCGCGCTGGGGCGTGGATGCCGCCGGCTGCACCGCGCGTGACGGGCGCGTGCATGATGCCGCAGGCGGGCGCAGCTTCGGCTATGGCGAGCTGGTCGACAATGCCGCCCGGCTGCCGGTGCCCGATGCCGCTGCCGTGGCGTTGAAGGATCCCGCCGATTTCCGCCTGATCGGCCAGCCGCTCCACCGGCTGGACACGCCCGACAAGGTCAATGGCCGGGCCGTTTTCGGCATCGATGCCCGGCTGCCGGGCATGAAGATCGCCGCCATCGCCATCGCCCCGGTCTTCGGCGGCCGCCCCGCCGGGCTGGACGAGGCGGCGGCGAAGGCCGTGCGCGGCGTGCATCAGGTGGTGACCACCGACGAGGCCGTGGCCGTGATCGCCGAGCATTGGTGGGCGGCCCATAAGGGGCTGGAGGCGGCCGCGATCCGCTGGGACGGCGGCGAGCATGGCAGCGTCGGCATGGCCGATCTGCGCGCCGATCTGGATGCGGCCTCGCGTCGCCCGGGCGCCATCGCCCGCGACGAGGGCGGGGTGGACGCGGCGCTGGCAGGGGCAGCGCCGCGGCTGGAGGCGGTTTATGAACTGCCTTTCCTCGCCCATGCGGCGCTGGAGCCGATGAACTGCACCGTCCACATTCATGACGGCGCCTGCGACATCTGGGTCGGCACCCAGATCCCCGGCATCGCCCAGGCGGTGGCGGCGGGCATTCTGGGCATCCCGGCGGAGAAGGTCGTCATCCATAACCATCTGATCGGCGGCGGTTTCGGCCGGCGGCTGGAGGCCGACGGCATCGCCCATGCGGTGAAGATCGCCCGCCAGGTTTCGGGCCCGGTCAAGGTGGTGTGGAGCCGGGAGGAAGACATCCGCCACGATATGTACCGGCCATATTACTACGATCGGTTGCAGGCCGGTCTCGATGCCGAGGGCCGTCCGGTGGCCTGGACGCATCGGGTTTCGGGCTCGTCGATCATGGCCCGCTTCGCCCCCGCGGCCGTCGTCAACGGCGTCGACCCCGATGGTGTCGAGGGGGCGGCCGAACCGCCCTATGCCTTCCCGGCGATCCGGGTGGAATTCCAGCGGGTCGAGCCGCGCCATGTGCCGACCAGCTGGTGGCGGGGTGTCGGCCCCACCCACAACATCTTCGTGGTCGAAAGCTTCATCGACGAGCTGGCGGCGGCTGCCGGCGCCGATCCGGTCGCTTATCGCCGCAGCCTGCTCGATGCCAATCCGCGCGCCCGCGCCGTGGTCGACCATGCCGCCGCCGCGTCCGGCTGGGGCAATGCGCTGCCGGCCGGCCATGGCCGCGGTGTGGCGCTGCAATACGCCTTCGGCAGCTATCTGGCGATGGTCGCAGAGGTGGAGGTCGCGGCCGATGGCGGGGTGCGCGTCCACCGCCTGGTCGCTGCGGTGGATTGCGGCCGCGCGGTCAACCCCGATCAGATCCGCGCCCAGATGGAAGGCGGCGCCATTTTCGGCCTGACGGCGGCACTTCATGGCGAGATCACCATCACCGACGGCCGGGTGGCGCAGGGCAATTTCGACACCTACCTGCCGATGCGCATCGACGAGGTGCCGGTGGTCGAAACCCATCTGATCGACAGCAGCGAGGCCCCGGGCGGCATCGGCGAAACCGCCACCGCCGCGGTCTCCCCAGCCGTCACCAACGCCATCTTCGCCGCCACCGGCAAACGCCTCCGCCGCCTGCCGATCGATCCGGCGGCGCTGAAGCGGGCTTAATCGCCCGGCGCCACCGGTGCAGAACCGGGTGATCCGCTACCAGACGCCCGTATTGGGCATCGACGCCCAGGGCTCGGCCTTGGGCAGCGGTTCGCCCTTCTGCAGCAGTTCCACCGAGATCAGATCGGGGGAGCGCACGAAGGCCATATAGCCGTCGCGGGGCGGGCGGTTGATGGTGACGCCCGCCTCCATCAGCTTCCGGCAGGTGGCGTAGATGTCGTCGACCGCGAAGGCCAGATGGCCGAAATTGCGCGCGGTGCCATAATCTTCCGGATCCCAGTTATATGTCAGCTCGATCAGCGGCGCGGTCTGATCGGGGCCGGTCACATCGTCCGGGGCGGCAAGGAAGACCAGGGTGAAGCGCCCGGCCTCTGACTCTTTCCGCCGCACTTCCTTCAGCCCCAGCTGGTCGCAGAAGAAGGTGAGGGCGGCGTCGAGGTCGCGGACGCGGATCATGCTGTGCAGGTAGCGCACGGGAAGCGGTCCTTCCGGCAGTCTTGAACGGGTGAAGGCGGGTGCCAGGGCTGGCGCCCGCCTTCACCATAGACCCTCGGCCGCCCGGCGTCAGCCGGCCTTGCCGCGCAGCCGGTCGATGCTCCAGATGCCCGAACCCGCCGTCGCGATGAACAGGAAGACGAAGGCGTAAAGCGCCGCCAGCTCGCCCTTGTTCACGATCGGCAGCAGCCCGCCATTGGCATGCCCCACCCAATAGGCCGCCGCCGCCATGCCGCTGCACAGAAAGGCGGCCGGGGTGGTGAACAGGCCGATCATCACCAGTACGCCGCCGACCAGCTCGATCGGCCCGGCGATATAGACGATCCAGTCCGGCAGCGTGAAGCCCATCGGCGGCAGGCCGAACAGTTTCTGGGTGCCGTGCCACAGGAACAGGAAGCCGGTCACGATGCGCAGCAGCGCATAGGCCTGGGGCTGGAAGGGTTTGAGCAGTTTTTCCATAAGGCGTCTCCGGGGAGGGAGGGGTGCGTGGTGCGGCGATCTGCCGCGTCGCCCGCATCCTGCGCCCGGCCCCCGCCCGCCGCAGTGGCCTTCGCCACAGCTCTGCTCTCCCTGGCTATTGCCGGGTCAGAATGGCCCCGGTGACGATGTCGAACAGGTGATCGGCCCGTGGCCCCGCGCAGCGCCGGGGCCTCACCGTCGACTGGCTCGCCGGGTGCGCGCGGCTCAATCCAGCCCGGTCTTGCCCGGTGCCCAATAGGCCTTGGCGCGGATCCGTGCCGCCGGCACGCCGATCGTCTTCAAGGCCCGGCTCATCCGCTGGATCGACGAGGCCTTGCCGGTCAGCGCGAAACGGATCCGCCGGGCGGCGAGGCGGGTCAGTTCGGTCTCCGCCACCGCCAGATGGGTGTCGCCGGCCTGTCGGTCGATCACCCGCGCATCGCCCAGCCCCATCCGTGCCAGCACCAGCCGCGCCTCGGCCACATCCGACACCTCGAAGAGATGCGCGGCGGCGTCACCGCTCCGGGGCCCGAGCGAGGCCGCGAGGGCGAACGAGGTTTCGTCGCCGAACAGCACCACCGGCCACCCGCTGCCGGGATCGGAGAGATCCAGCGACCGGCGCGGCCCGAAGACACGGTATTGGGTCCCCACCGTCAGTCCGGCGGCCCAGTGGCTGCCGGGGGCCGCATCCTGCCCCGTTCCCAGGTCGTGAAGATAGGCCAGCAGCTGCGTCCGCCCGGCGGCGGCATCCCAGAAGATCGGGGTGTAGGTCCGGGCGGTCATGCCGGTTCCCATCGCCACCTGCAGCTTCTGGCCGATGGTCCAGCCGACATCCTTGAGCGCCGCCCCCTCCAGCGTGATCAGCCGGAAATGGGGCGACAGCGTCTCCACCGCCGCAAGCCGTGCCGGGCGCATGAACCAGCTCTGCAGGGTGCGGGCGATCCGGCCTGGCGGCGGCCATGCGCTTGCCCCAGGCCTCGATCGTCGCGCGGTCGGCCGGATCGGCCATCAGCGCGGCCGCGATCCGGCGCAGCCGCGGATCCTGCGGCATGGGAAAATTCAGCTGCTCCACCGGCGCCCGGGCCAGCTGGTCCAGCAGCACGGTCGCAATCCGGCCGTCGGGCCCGTCTTCGTCATACATCACCGGCATGTGGGCCGCGTGCCGCAGCAGCTGTTCCAGCAGCGGCGAGACCGCGACCGTGCAGCAGCCGGCGGGCAGGGCCGGCGCGGCATCGGGGTCGACGAACAGGCAATAGATCTCCACCGCACCGCTGAACGCTGCGCTGTGGGGCATGCCGCCGGGGATCCAGACGGCACAGCGCGGCGGCACGATCCACACCCCGTCATCGGCCTCGCAGCGCACGATGCCCCGCAGGGTGAAGATCAGCTGGGCCTTGCGATGAAAATGGACGCCCATTTCCTTCAGCCCCATCCCGGCCACCAGATCGGCGCCGATGGCGATGATCGCCCGCGGCACCTCTTCGGGCGAGAATCCGGCCTTTTCCGTCGGGTCGGGCGCATGGTCGAAACGGTAGAAGGGCATCGCCGCCTCCGCTCAGCCGGGCCGGTGGCCGCGGATCACGTCCAGCTCGGCCCGCGTCGCCACGATCCTGACCGCGATCGCGCCGCCGCGGCCGCGGATGTCCAGCACCCGATGGCCGATCCGCCCCAGCTCGGCCGGCCCCGGGCCCCGGCCGCCGGCCACCCCCCCGGCCACCGTCGCCTCCGACAGGATCAGCGTGCAGCGCTCGGCCTTGGTCGCCTCTTCCAGCCGGGCCGCGACATTGCCGGTATCGCCCAGAAACTGGATCGGCCGCGGGGCGGTTACCCCGGTGGTGCCCACAACCGAAGGTCCAAGATGCACGCCGATTCCGATACGAAGTGGCGCATCCAGCTCATGGCGGAGTTCGGCTGACAGCGCCTCCACCCCATCCCAGATCGCCGCCGCCGCGGCCAGCGCCGCCCGGCAGGTGGCCGGCACGTCGTCCACCGGCCCGGTGCCGCCGAACACGCTCATCACCCCGTCGCCGGCGATGCCGGTCACCCGGCCGCCGGCGGCGGTCACCGCCTCGGTCACCACATCGACATAGCGCTCGATCAGGTAGAGCGCGTCATAGGCGGTGCGTTCTGCGGCAAGCCGGGTGGAGGCGCGCAGATCGGTGAACAGCGCCACCACCATCGCCTCGCGGGCATGGCCGACCAGCCCGGCGGCGCCGGTGTGATCCTCGACCATGGCTCCGGTGAAGCGGGCACCGGGGGGGATCAGCGGTTGCACGGTCAGATCGGTCAGCGGCCGGAGCTGGCAGGCCAGACGCACATCCCCGGGTGCGCGGATCCGGCGCAGCATCTCCGCCTCAACCGCCCGGGGCGGCGGCAGCTGGTCGCGGCCGTCCAGCACCCGCACCCGGCAGGTGGAACAGCGCCCCTGGCCGCCGCAGATCGAGGCATGGGGAATGCGGGCGCTGAGGCTGGCTTCCAGCACGCTCCAGCCCCGCGGCACCGTCACCACGGTCTCGCCGCCATCGGCGGCGGCCGGGCCGGCATAGCGGATACGCACCGCGCGGAAATGCCGGGCATGGCCGTCGCGCAGCAGCCGTCCGGCCAGAACCCCGCCGACCAGCAGCACCCAGGCGCCGGTCAGGCATTCGACCCAGGGGCCAAGGCCTGCGCGGGCCGCCGCCGCCACCTCGGGTGCGACCGCGGTCATCCGGGCAAGCTCGGGGTCGCCTGCGGCCGCGCGGGCCTGGATATCCGCCCCGGCGATGGCGATGCCGATCACCGCCAGCACCGGCACCAGGCAGGCGGCGACCAGCAGCAGATGCGACCGGGCCATGAACCAGGTCTTGAACCGCAGCCAGCGATAGAGCCCGATGCAGCCATGCACCCAGACCACGACCAGCAGAAGCAGCTGCAGAAACAGGTTGATGCCGGCCTCGGGCAGCCAGTAGCCGGCCAGCAGCCGCCAGTAGCTGTCGTCCAGCCCGTAGAGCATCTCGCCCAGCCGCACGCTGACGGCATGGCGGATCACGATCAGCGGGATCAGCAGTCCCAGCCCCAGCTGCCAGGCTTCCACCGCCGACATGCGCAGATGCCGCCGCCGCCACAGGGCGTGAAGCCCCAGCGCCGCATGCACGGTGAAGGCGCCATAAAGCGCGGTATGGCCGATCCAGCCCTTCCAGGGCACCAGCAGCACCCGGCTGGTCGCCTCCATGGCCGGCGCCGTCAGGATGCCCGAAGCGTGGGTCAGAAAGTGACAGCTTGCATAGAGGAAGAGGATGATGCCCGATATGATGCGCAGCCGGGCCAGAACCGGCGCGGGCGGCCGCATGGCGCCACCATCGCCGGCCCCGGCATCCCTGCGCGCCCATCGGCCAGCCCACCATCGGCCCAACGCCCATCGGCCGGCAGACCACGGGAAAGATATGCGACCCAGCATGGTCAGACGCACCGACCCCCGTTCCGCCAGGGACAGCCTGGCACGTATCCCTCTGTTCGCGGCGCTGTTGCCCGACCAGATCGCGGCACTCGATGCCGCCTGCAGCTGGCGGCGGGTGGATGCCGGCGCGGCGATCATAGATCATCAGGACGACGGAATCGATGTTTTCTTCGTGGTCCACGGCCATGTCCGGGTGATGATCCGCCAGCCCGGCGGGCAGAGCGTCATTCTGCGCGACATCGGCGACGGCGAATTCTTCGGTGAACTGGCGGCGATCGACGGCCAGCCGCGCTCGGCCGGCATCCAGGCGGTCACGGCCGCCACGGTCGCGCGTATGCCGGCCGCCGTGTTCCGCGGCGCCATCCATGCCCATCCGTCGGTCTCAGACCAGGTTCTGGCCCTGCTGGCGGGGCAGGTGCGGATGCTGGCGACCCGCGTCACCGAATTCTCCACCCTCAACGTCCGCCACCGGCTCTATGCCGAACTGCTCCGCCTCTCCCGCCCCGACCCGCGCGAGCCCGCCCATGCGATCATCTCGCCCCCGCCGATCCAGGCCGACCTGGCCGCCCGGATCAGCTCGCACCGCGAAGCCGTCTCCCGCGAACTCGCAGCCCTCACCCGCGCCGGCCTCCTCGACCGCCGCCGCGGCGCCCTGGTCCTGCTCGACCCCGCCCGCCTGCGCCAGCTGGTGGAAGAGGCTTATGCGGGGGGGTGAGGGGGACAGCCGGAGGACCGAAGCGGAGAGGCGCGCCGGTCTCGACGCCGCCATGCGTCCCGAAGGTCGCCTGCGGCTCGGCGCGGCTTTGCAGGACATCGGGCAGAGGCACGGCATCACTCATGTCGATATCGACGCCATCGAACGGGTGCGGGACAGGCGTCCTGCCGAACCCATGACCTTCGATTGATGAAGGATTCCGCCGGATGCCGGCGTCGTCTGCGAAGCGATGACCCGCGACCCGGATACCTGACGGTCATCGATCCCCGGCGCTGACCTTACATGACGTCGTGCCCAGTCGGGGGCCGGATCAGAACCGGCCGCCTCTCACCGGTTCCGGGGACGTCCTCGAATGCCAGATGGCGGCGCCTGCGTGAGAGGATCCGGTGCAGTTTGTCGCGGGTCTCAGCGGGGACACCGTCGGCGCAGCGCCCCGCGACATCCTCCAGAACTTTCCGCGCCCGGGCATCGGCCAGCACCATGTGCACATGGCGGGCCTCTTCGGGTGTCAGATGATCGTCGAGCGTGACCAGCTCCATGGGGGCGAGCCCGGCGAGCAGCTCTGCCTGAAGCTCGACCTGGCCGCCGAGCATCAGCTCCAGAAGGCGGGGCGGTGGTGCGAACCAGCCGCCCACACCCCACGAGGTGAATTGCTGACGCCAGCTTCGCTGCGGGGGTGTCGTGGTGGTGCCGATGGTGACGATGCGCTGGGCATTGAAGGGGATGCGGAAGCTCCGCGACAGATCATGAGCGGCCAGCAGGGCGGGGCCGTTGGCGACGAGCGCACCATCTGCATAGTAGTAATCCCCGATCTTGTGGCGTGGCAGATAGGTCGGCGCGGCGGCCGAGGCCAGCACCACATCGACAACAGAGATATGTGCGTGCTCCGGCTCGTAACTGCGGAAGATCTCGGGCTTTCCCAGGCTTTCGTTGATTGTCGGGATCAACAGGGCATGGTCCAGATCGCCGAGCCGCCTGTCGCCCAGAATGGCGGTCAGAATGTCGCGGAGCGGCTTCGGCGAGAAGCGGGCGCCGAGGATACCGGGCGCGGTCGCCAGCATCTTCCGCCTCGGGAAGATTGTCTCCCCGTCGCGCTGCATGATCCTCGCAATCGCCGATGCCGTCAGTCCGGCGGCAAGGCCGGCGGCGATGATTGAACCTGCCGACGTTCCGGCAAGCAGGTCGAAATGTCCGGCCACGGAGGCCTCGGGTTGGCGGCCGGGTATCATCTCCTCGATCCGGCCGGCCATGAGCGCCGAGAAATAGGCAAGGAAGCCGCCGCCCTGGAAGGCGAGAACACTTGCGGTCGCCGGATCCCCGGCGTCAATCGGTCCAGCGGGCGGTGACATGAAGGCCGGACCTCGACAGTTTCTCCATCATCTTCCGATCATCCGGTCCGTCCTGAAGCAGCAGCTCCACCTCCTGGACACGGCAGATGGCGATGGTCTGAATGAGATGCGGATAGACCTCGGGGAGGATGGCGCGGAGCCTGGACAGGAGCAGCAATTCGTTCCGCCCGACCGTGAACAGCAGATAGCGCGGTGGCGGAATGTTGAGACCGGAGGCCGGGTTGCCGACGGTATGGTCGAGCAGTTCCTGCAGGCGGCTCTCGAACCGGAGGCGATCTTCCGGCGCGGCGGTTGCGGCCAGATCCGCCACGAAGGCCAGGGCAGGGGCCGCAAGGGCGATGCGTTCGGATGGGTTGGCGGCAAGAAATCTCAGCGTGGGATGCTGCCTGCTGCCATCGACGATCTGCATCGTCTCTTTCGGCCCCGGCAGGATCATAAACCCCGCTCCGGCTTCGGTAAGATGACGGGGCGACCCAGGACATCGGCCAGAGACGGCATCTCATACGAGAGGGCCGGTGGATTTGCCGCCAGCGGATGCGGCGGCCCGTCATGTGCCAGATGCTCGTAAAGATCACCCGCCGTCGCCAGCTTCGGCTGGAGCGTGGTCATGATGGTCTCGATCAGCAGGGCCAGCCGGTCGCGGCCGATCAGCACCGCTTCCGCGCCGTCGCCATCGGTCGCGGTCAGCCGCCGCGGCCCGGTCTTGTCCAGATCCGCCAGAACCCGGCCGGGATCGCGTTCGAATTCGGCCAGCGTCAACCGCCGGTCCTGCCGGGTGTTGTAGAGATCGAGAAGGATCCGTGCGATCCGGACCAGTCCTTCGCCGGCGGGCCCCTGCGCCAGTTCCCGCAGCCGGGCCAGATCGATCCGGCGTGTGGCCGCAGCGAGCGTGTCGTCAGGCTCTGCCATATCGCCCCCCCGGCTGTGATTGCCACTTGCGATGATATGGGGGTTTCAGGCGCGGGATCAATCGCTTGTGGCGATCCTGCCCCTGCTCTGTTCCTACCCCCCCTCCGCCCGATACCGCCCCGGGCTCTGGCCGGTCCATTTGCGGAAGGCGCGGTGGAAGGAGCTGGGGTCGGCGAAGCCGGCCGCTGCGGCGGCGTCGGCGACCGAGGCGGTGGGGTCGCGGAGGACGTCGATGGCGATGTCAAGGCGCAGCGCGTCCTTGATCGCCCGGTAGCTCTGGCCCTCGGCCGCCAGGCGGCGGTGCAGGGTGGCGGTGGAGATGCCGAAGGCGGTGGCCAGGCTGTCGATATCCGGCCAGTCGTCGGGGTGCAGGCCGCGCAGATGGTGGCGCACCCGCACCAGCCAGGCATCGGCATTGCGATAGCGCACCAGAATATTGCCCGGCGCCTGTTTCAGAAAGCGGGTCAGGGACCGGCGCGAGCGGTCGATCGGCAGGTCCAGCAGCTCGGCATCGAAGACCAGGCGGCTGTCGGGCTGGCCGAAGCGCAGATCGTTGCAGAACAACCGTCGGTAATCGTCGGTATAGGCCGGCACCCGTGCGCGGACGTCGATCCAGCGGATCGGGATCCGCCGGCCGACCAGCCAGCAGGCGGCGCCGTGCAGCATCAGCCAGATGGTGAAATCGGCGAAGGCGCGCGGCGGGGGCAGGGGCGCCCCGCCGGTGGGGCGGCGGCCGCGCATCACCAGCTGGGCATGGGCGCCATGGCGCAGCAGGCGCAGATCGATATCGTCGAAGACCAGCATCATGAACCGGGTCATGATCCGGATCGCGGCTCCCAGATCCGGCGCTTCGCGCGCGGTGGCGCACATGAAGCCGAAGCTGCCGCGCTTCATCCGCCGCCGGTTCATCGCGAAGAATTCATCGTCCAGCAGCCGGGTCAGCCCGCGCCACAGCCGGGCATAGGTTTCGGCATCCACCCGCGCCCCCGGCCGTGTCAGCCCGACCGGGTCGATGCCGGCCGATCGCAGCACCGGCCCGGTATCCAGCCGCAGCCGATGGGCGCCTTCCAGCGCTTCGGCCACCAGATGGGCCGAAATCGTGCCGGCCGGCACCTCGCTCTCGGCCGAACGCCGTGCGCCGGACCCCGTTTCCGTGGTCATGTGCCCCGCCGGGTTTTCATCCGCCCCCACGTTTTCCCCCGCGCCCTGTCCTGTGGGTCAGGGGATAAACCGGAAGTCGCCCGGCGTAAAGCGGCCAGTGCGGAAAGCGCCGGCCAGACGACCTTGAGGGCCGGACTATGCCTCCGGCCAGGCGGCAAGGGCGAGGTCTGCGATCGCCTCCAGCTTCTCCCGGCTGAACCCGGCCTTCGCCTGCACCGCCATGCCGTGGAGCATGGTCAGAAGAAAGGCGGCAAGCACCTCCGGGCGGGCGGTCGGCGGCAGGTCGCCCTCGGCCTTCGCCCGCTCGAAGCGGGCGGCGAGTTGCGCCTCACCGGCGGCGCGGGCCTCGATCAGCATCCGGCGCACCGGTTCGGCCTCGTCCGATCCGGCAAGCAGCCCGTTGATGCCCAGGCAGCCGGTATGGTCGGGATGGCGGGTGTTGAGGTCGATGGCGCTGAACAGGATATGCCGCGCCACCTCTCGCGCCGTCTTCAGGTCAAGCGCTGCCGGGATGTAGTCCAGATGGCGCTCGTAATAGCGGGCGAGCGCCTTGCGGAACATCTCTTCCTTGTTGCCGAAGGCCGAATACAGCGCCGGCCGTTCCACCCCGGCCGCCCGGGTCAGGTCGGTATAGGACGCACCTTCATAGCCCTTCTGCCAGAACACGCACATCACGGCGTCGAGTGCCTGGTCTACATCGAATTCGCGATGGCGCCCCATCAGCCCGGTCCGGAAATGATCATCGGCTGCATCCTATGCCGCTTGACAGCCCCTGTCCATATTTCATACCAATCATTATCGTAACGATTGGTAATAAATTTGGCGCTCTCACGAGTGCCGGAAACGGAGGTCTCATGTCGAAGATGCCGACGTCGAAGATGCCAGATTCGAAGATGCTGGCGGGCAGGGTGGCGCTGGTCACCGGCGGGTCGCGCGGCCTGGGCGCCGCGGTGGCGCGGGCGCTGGCCGATCAGGGGGCGGATGTGGCGATCAGCTATGTCGCCTCGGCCGACAAGGCTGCGGCGGTGGTGGCCGATCTGAAGGCGCAGGGGGTGCGCGCGGCGGCCTTCCGCAGCGATCAGGCCGACACGGCCGCGGCGGCACCGCTGATCGGCCGGGTGATGGCCGAATTCGGCCGGCTCGACATTCTGGTCAACAATGCGGCGATCTCGGTGCTGGGCCAGATGGTGGACGATCCGGCCGCCGACACGGCCCGGCTCGACCGGCTGTGGCAGACCAATGTCGCGGGGGCCGTGGCGACCACGCGCGCCGCGGCGCCGGTGCTGTCGGATGGCGGCCGGATCGTCTTCATCGGCTCGGCGCTGGGCAGCCGCGTGCCCTTCCCGGGCGTCGCCGACTATGCCGGCAGCAAGGCGGCGATCGCCGGCTATGCCCGCGGGGCGGCGCGTGATCTGGGGCCGCGCAACATCACGGTCAATGTCGTCCAGCCGGGCATCATGCCCACCGACATGGCGGCGGAGGTGGGCGACAGCGTGCCCGATGCGCTGATGGATCTGCACCCCATCCGCCGGATCGCGACGCTGGACGAGGTCGCGGCGCTGGTCTGCTTCCTGGCCGGGCCCCATGGCGGCTACATGACCGGCGATGTGATCGACATCGCCGGCGGCATTCAGGTCTGAGACGCCCCCCGCCTTGCCGCCCCCCGCCTTGCCGCCGATTCGGCATAGGTCACCCGCCGCAGCCGGTTCAGTTCTCCCAGCGGCCGGTGGGCGGCAAGGGCGTTCCAGGGGGTGAAGGCGGTGTCGCGGCCGCGATCCGCCACCACCGGCTGGGGCGGCAGCTCCAGCCGGGCCACGGCGGTGAACGGCCCGGTCCAGCGGGCGATGCCGTCGTCGAGCAGCTCGTGCTCGCCCTGGCGGGGCTGGATCAGGAAATCGAAGCCGATCGGCCCGCGGGCGAAGGCCTTGCGCAGCCGTTCGGCGAAGCTGCCGCCGCGCACATTCCGCCAGGCGGCATCCGGCCGGCACTGAAACTTCATCGCCCCCTGGCCCAGCGCGAAGGGCGCCACCGAATGATAGGTCCGCCCGGCCAGGTCGCGCCCTTTCAGATGGTTGCGCAGCGTATCGGCCATCATCTGCAGATAGTGCAGGCGCGGCCGTCCCCGCGGCATCACCGCGCCGGGCAGCAGCATGCGGGCAAGCGTCGGCTTCAGATGGCCGTCGATCGCCCGGAACAGCACCAGCGCATCGGCGGCATCGCGCATCGGCGGGGTCGGCTGGTCGACCATCACGAAATCCTGCCGGCCGGGCACCGCACCTTCGCAGACCTCGCCCTCTACGTCAGACAGCGCGATCGCCATGCCGCGCGCATCCGGCAGCCGTTCATCCGGCAGCAGCCCGCCCGAAAACCGCACCAGCGCCGGATAGCGCCCCGGCCGGGCGAACAGCCCCTGCGCCAGCGCCGGATCTGCGGGCGGGGTCACGGTGAACACGCCGTCCAGGCAGGCATGTTCCAGCTCGTGGAAGGTGCGGGGCAGCGATCCGTCGGGGCGCGGCAGCTGAAAGGTGCGGCGGAAGATCGTGACCAGTTCGTCGCCGGTGGCATCCAGCGGGCAGCGTGGGGCGTCGGACGGCAAGGCGGTGTCCTCCGGAGCGGTCGGTGATCCGTCAGTCGATCCTGACCGCCCGCCCGCCGGCGCGCAAGCCGGGCAATCAGATCTCGTCCACCACCGCCGTGAAGACATAGCCGCCCAGGCGCACCGTGCGCAGCAGGGCGGGTTCTTTCGGGTCGGCTTCGATCTTCTGGCGCAGCCGGCTGATATGCACGTCGATGCTGCGCTCGATCGGCCCGGCGAGCCCCGCATGGGTCAGCGACAGCAGCTCCTCGCGCGTGATCACCCGGCCGGGATTGCGGCAGAAGGCGAGCAGCAGGTCGAATTCTGTGGTGGTCAGCGCGATGCGGGCGCGGGAGGGGTCGTGCAGCTGGCGGCGCAGCGGGTCGATCTCCCAGCCGTCGAAGCGCAGCCGGCGGCGGCCGTCGGGCAGGGCGGCGCCGTAAGAGGCGCGGCGCAGCAGGCTGCGGATCCTGGCGACCAGCTCCCGCGGGCTGAACGGCTTGGTGACATAATCGTCCGCGCCCACCTCCAGCCCGACGATCCGGTCGATCTCTTCGCCCAGCGCCGTCAGCATGATGATCGGGATGGTCGCGTCGGCGCGCAGGCGCCGGCACAGGCTGATGCCGTCTTCGTCGGGCAGCATCACGTCCAGCACGATCAGGTCGAACCCCTGGCGCGCCAGGGCTGCGGCCATGCCGCGACCATCGCCCACCAGGGTCGCCTGCATGCCGTTTTCCTGAAGCGTCAGGGCCAGCAGCCCGCCGATCCCGGCATCGTCCTCGACGATCAGGATATGGGGCCCCCCACCCGGCTGCATCATCATGCCCTCGTCTCGATCTTCAGAACCGATAGCCCAGCGCCAGCGACAGCCTGGGCTGGACCTTCTCTTCCACCACCGGGCTGTCGGCGGCATCGCCGGTCAGCACGCCCACCCCGGCGGAACCGAACAACATCCAGTTACCGCCGATCATCCAGGTCGCTGTGGTTTCGAAGTCGACCCGCTTCAACCCGGCCTCGGCATCATACCGCGCCAGGCCCGAAGCGGCAGACTGGCGGGGGGTGATGCCGAAATAGCTCTGCATATGCTCGTCATCGGCCATCACCGCGGCCACGCCCGCCGTCAGGGTCAGCCGCTCCGATACCCTCGCCGTATAGTCGAGCCCCAGCGTGCCCGTCAGCCCGTCGCTGCCGCCCAGTGCCCGGTCGACGGTCAGATATACCTCGAAGGGCTCGGGGGTCCAGGCGAGTTTCAGCCCGGCGGTGGCGGCGCCGTCGACATCGCCCAGCCCCTTCAGCCGGTCGGCATCGTCCTGGTCGCGGCCGCGTTCATAGCCGAGCCGGCCCGAGACCGACAGCCGCCCCCAGTGCGCAACGCGCGCCTCGGCCCCGCCGGGCGAGACCGTCAGCCAGTCCTGCCAGGTGAAGATGACCAGCGGCAGGGGCGAGACATCCAGATCCTCGCCGCCTTCGTACTCGGGGGCGAGCCCGGCGCCGGCGCCCAGCACCAGGCTCCAGTCGCGGGCATCGGCACCGGCCGGCGCCAGGCTGAGCAGGGCCAGGGTGGGCGCGGTCAGCAGAAGGGGTCTGTTCCGGAAAGCGAGACGACGCATGACGGCTCCGTGCGACGATGAAGGACCGATGCCTTCTGCTTCCCACATCGCGCCGGCCCCGGGGGTGTCGATTTGTTACGTTTTGTTGCGGCGCACCCGCTGCGGCCCGCGCCATGCGAAGATGGCCGCGCCGCCTCCACCATCCACCCCCGGAGCCGAGATGAAGCGCCTCACCATCCCCCGGCCCACCCTTCAGGTTCAGATCATGGTCATCATCCTGATCGGCCTGGCGGTCGTCGACACTTTCGGCCCGGTTCTGGAACGCCAGATCAAGAATCTGTCCACCCTGCCGGACCTGAAGCAGGTGGCCAGGCAGGTCGGGGTCGTCGCCGATCTGGTGGAGGACAGCCCTCCCGCGGACCGCGACGCCGTGCTTGCTGCGGCGCGGCGGTCGGGCTGGGTTCTGTCCCTCGCCGCCCCCGAGACGGCTGACCGGTTGGTGACCGGACGGCCCGAGGATGGGGTTTTCGACAGGCTGACCAGCTGGTTGTTCATGCCCGAGGACATCGAACCGCCGGTCGGCGGGTGGCGCACCTTCCTGGGTGAGACCCGGGTGATGGTGCTGAAGATCGACCAGGGGCAGACCCTGCTGGTCGCCACCCTCGACCCTGAGCGGATGATCCTGCGCGACGTCTCGGCCCAGGTGCCGTATTACCTGCTGGCGATCGTCACCCTCGGCCTGCTGTTCGCGGTGTTCTCGGGCCGGGTGATCACCCGGCCGCTGCGGCGCATCGCGGCCGCCGCGGCCGAAGCGGATCTGTCTGGCGAGGCCGAGATTTTCGAGGAACGCGGCAGCACCGAGATCGTCACGCTGGCCCGGGCGCTGAACCGCATGC
>NZ_NYWI01000012.1:0-9082 GCF_002684955.1 Tistrella sp.
ATAGCGGCGGCGCGTCATTCAAAGCTCCCTCATTCGGAAGCCTTGAATCACAGCTGCCAAAAAACGCCAAGCGAATTTATGAGTTTACCGCCTAGGAACGCCGATAGTCGTGGGTCCATCGCACCATCGGAAATTGCAATGCGCAGGCTGCCCCTCAGGCCCGCGGCAATGGCTCTGGCATTCTCACGCGCTTGCTCCAGGACAGTGAAGAGTCGGCGGGTGTCCTGCAAGAATGCCGCCCCCGCCACGGTCAGCCGTGTGCCCCTGCGGTCGCGGTCAAACAGCGTGACCCCAAGCTCATCTTCCAATTCCTTGATCGCGCGAGACAAGGGGGGTTGCTCTATGTGCAGCCTCTCGGCCGCCCGCGTGAAATGCAACTCCTCTGCCAAGACGACAAAGCATCGTAGATGACGCAACTCCATAAATCGGGCTCCTCGCAGGTTCTCCTTCGCGCCAGATGTCCCGTGGACGAATCACGGTGGATGGGGAGACTGGATCCATTCCAGGGAAGTTGATGCGCTTGACATCGCAAAAACTGGCATCTTGAGCGCTTGTGGTTGCTCGTGACGCGTCCAAAGCGCGCGCGCCCAATCAGGGCGCGCGTCTCTGTCACACTGTGCAGAAGCTTTGAAAAGCACCGCGCACCCGCGGCGTCATCCGCCGTGCTCTTTTTGCAGCAGCGACCCGAGGCGAGCGACTTCATTGCTGGTGATCGCGATGTTGCGCCCATCCTTCGTCGACACCGAAGCCCCGACATTGAGATAGACGGCGCGCCCGAAGCGGCTTTCCTGTGCCATCTTTCCGTCCTTGAAGATGTACAGCGTTCCACCGTCAGCCAAGGGAACCATCTCCTTGGCTGCTTGGGCTGCTGCATGACCGGCGAAGGCTGGCACGGAGAGAGCGCTCAACAGGGCGGCAATGACAATTTGCGATTTCATGATCGACTCCTTTGTAAAAACGACGACAACTTGCGCCGCGTCGTTAAATGTAGAAGCAGGCCGTCTACAGAGCGCTTACCCGTGCATTACATTCAATTCATGTGCTGTCATCTGCCGCCCATGAAGGACTAGGGTCCAGTGGGAGACAAGATGCCAAGCCATGCAACGCTCGCCAGAACCAAAACGGCCAAGGTCGCCTCCGTGAACAGACTCTGCCTAAGCTTGATGACTGCCTGTGCGCGATTGCCTGCCTTCAAAGCAGCCTCCAGGCTCGGGCTCAACCGATACCGATTGGCAGCAGCCAACGCCAGCATGCCTGCGAAAAGCAAGAGCTTTACCATCAGCAGCCGGCCATACAGCGTCGAGATGAGCGGATCAAACGATGGTCCGACGATCAACAGGTAATTGAGAATTCCACTCACGACGAGTGCAGCCACGATCGCTGTACCTATGCGAGCAAAGCCATTCGACGTCCGACTGAGGACCGCTACCGGGTCTTGCGCGACATCCTGCTTGTGGGATGCCAGCATCAAGAACGCCACCAATGCGCCCACCCAAGCGCCCGCTGCCCAGAGGTGCGTGATATCCGACGCAAGATGGATGTAGCCGCGAACGCCGTCGTCCATCGCGCCGTGGCCTGCCCACGCAAGGGTCGCCAGCGCCACGCCGGTGGAGAGCGCCATCACTGCAAATCGCAAGGTAGCGTTCAATTTCAACATTGCGACGAGCACACACACCAACAGCGCGAGGATGCGAATGCACCAGGCGATGCCCATGTGCGTGCCCGTAATGAGCATGTCGAAGACGTGCGTTGACAGCTCCGCGTAGCTCTGGGCACCGGACATGGCCTTGGCCATGACCGTCATGCCCCACATCGACAGGGCAATGCCGATGGCAGCGGATGCGCCAATGAGGACGCGATAGCGGCGCGAGATCGTCGCGGATCGCTCGTCGTTGCCCAAAGCATAGAGACCGAACATGGCGACGCCAAACGCCGCCGCCAGGTCCAGATACAGCGCCAGGCGCAGGACGATGGTCAACCAATCCCCGGCCATGGGCTTACTTCACCTTGAAGGTGACGTTACCCGTGATCGGATGCGTGTCCGAGGAGACGGCACGCCATTCGACGCGATAGTCACCGGGCTGGAGCGCCTGTGCCGGCGTGATGACCATGGTCTTGCCGTCGCCGGCACCCGCGACGCTGGCGTTGATCTTCATCGGGCCATGGCTCGCCATTCCCGGCATGCCCGTCATGACAAGGCTTGCGGCGGAGAACTGCGGCACCAGCGTTTCGGAGAACTTCAGCTCGATGGTGGCTGGCGCGGAAACCTGCGACTTGTCGGCCGGCGTTGAAGACACCAGCGAAGGATGCGCGAATGCGGCGGTGGCGAACAGGCCAGCAGCGATCGGCGCGACGAGCTTGGCGATGAAATGTGAACGGGTCATAGAGATTCCTACCTTGATGTGTGAGGGTGGTTTAAGAACGAAATGCCGAGATAAGGCTTGCACCTTCGCAACGGCGTGGAACGAAAGAAACGGTTCGCTGGGCGATAGCAGACTCCTGTTGGTTCTGAAAGATGTTTCGGTCACAGTCGGCTCGCTCTCAGCCGCAAGGCGTTGCCCACGACCGATGCCGAACTCAGGCTCATCGCCAATGCTGCGATCAGGGGCGACAGCAACCAGCCCGTGAGGGGATAGAGAACCCCGGCGGCGATGGGGATGCCCAGCGCGTTGTAGAGGAAGGCGAACATGAGGTTCTGCTTCATGTTGCCCACGGTACTCACCGAGAGCGTGCGAGCGACAGCAATGCCACGCAGGTCGCCCTTGACCAGCGTGACCTGAGCGCTGTTCATCGCCACGTCGGTTCCCGTTCCCATGGCGATGCCCACGTCTGCCTTCGCCAAGGCCGGCGCGTCGTTGATGCCGTCTCCGGCCATGGCGACGATGCGGCCTTCTTTCTGCAGCCGCTCGATCAACATGAGCTTGTCCGCCGGCTTGACCTCACCATGCACCTCGTCGATGCCTAGGCGTGCACCGACGGCTTTGGCGGTGGTCTGCCCGTCCCCGGTGGCCATGATGACCCGCAGGCCCGCAGCCTTCAACGCGGCCAGGGCCTCGGGGGTGCTGCCCTTGACCGGGTCGGATACGGCGAGCAAACCCGCGAGTTGCCCGTCCACAGCCAAGTACATGACGCTGGCCCCTTCGCCGCGCAGAGTTTCGGCCTGGGGTACGAGCGGTTCCACCGATACGCCAGACTGTTCCATCAGCACTGTGTTGCCCAACGCCAGTTGCCGGTGCTCAACCTTTCCGCGCACGCCGATGCCGGTTCCCGATTCAAAGCTCTGAGGCTTCACGAGTTGGAGGCCCTGGGCACGCGCGGCCTGCACGATGGCGTCGGCCAGGGGGTGTTCACTGCCCTGGTCCAGGCTGGCCGCAAGACGCAGCACCTCATCGTTCGTAAAGCCGCGTGCTGCGACGACCTGATCGAAAGCAGGTCGGCCTTCGGTCAGGGTTCCTGTCTTGTCGATGACGAGGGTATCGACCTTGCGAAGATTCTCGATCGCCGCGGCATCGCGGAACAACACGCCCTGCGTGGCGCCACGGCCCGTTGCGACCATGATCGACATCGGCGTGGCCAGACCCAGCGCGCACGGGCAGGCGATGATCAGGACGGCCACCGCATTGATCAGTCCATAGACCCAGGTGGGCTGTGGCCCGAAGAATCCCCATACAAAGAGCGTCGTGACCGCAATGGCGACGACGGCCATCACGAAGTAGCCGGCAACGACATCGGCCATGCGTTGCATCGGTGCCTTGGAACGCTGCGCCTGGGCGACCATCTGGACGATCTGCGATAGAACGGTGTCCGAGCCGATCCGCTCCGAACGCATGACCAGCGCGCCGTTGGTGTTGAGTGTGGCCCCGATGACCTTGTCGCCCGCGCGCTTGCTGACGGGCAGCGGTTCGCCGGTCAGCATGGATTCGTCAATCGAGCTGCTGCCCTCGTGCACGATGCCATCCACCGGCACCTTCTCGCCGGGTCGGATGCGCAGCAGGTCGCCGACGTGCACATGGCTGAGCGGCACGTCTTCCTCGCTGCCGTCCGCATTGATGCGCCGCGCGGTCTTGGGCGCCAGCCCCAGCAGCGACTTGATAGCCGCCGAAGTCTGGGAGCGGGCCTTGAGTTCCAGCACCTGGCCGAGCAGTGTCAGCGAGATGATGACGGCGGCGGCCTCGAAATACACGCCGACCCGTCCCATGGACATGAAGGAGGCTGGAAACACTTCCGGCGCAACGGTTGCCACGACGCTGTAGATGAATGCCGCACCCGTTCCCAGGCCGATCAGTGTCCACATGTTCGGGCTGCGGTTGACCACGGACAGCCAGCCGCGGGAGAAGAAGGGCCAGCCGGCCCACAGCACGATCGGCAACGACAGCACCAACTCGACCCAGCTCTGCGTAGCCATGTCCATCAGGTGCAGCCGCTCGCCCAGCATCGCCAGCGCCAGGACCACGAGCGTCAACGGCAAGGTCCACCAGAAGCGACGCGAGAAGTCACGCAACTCCGGGTTGTCGTCGTCGAGGTCGGGCAGCAGGGGCTCCAGCGTCATCCCGCACTTGGGGCAGGTTCCCGGATGATCCTGGCGGATCTCCGGGTGCATCGGGCAGGTGTAGATCGTTCCGGGTGCGGTTGGCGATGCCGCCGGGGCCGGTGAAACTGCGGTGCTGGCATGGTGATGCGGCGCATGGCCGCTGCCTGTGCCTATGCCCGCGCCACCGCTGGCATATCGCGCCGGATCGGTGTCGAATTTGGCCTTGCATCCGGTGCTGCAAAACAAGTACGTGTTCCCCAAGTGCGTGGAGCGGTGCTCCGACGCCGCCGTGACCGCCATGCCACACACCGGATCGCGCGTCGCGGCATCGGGCTGCGAGTGGCTTGAGGACCCGCCCGCGTCGTCACTGCCGGCATGGCTGGCGTGATGGTGGTGCTTATGCGGGCCGGACGTTGTGGCACCCGCCGCCATGCCTGCGTGCTCATGTCCTGAAGACTTGCTGGGTGAATTCATAGTGACAAGTGCCCTCCGCCGTTAACCGTTGGTGTCTGGTGATCGCAGCAGGCCGCAGGCGCGCTTGTCTCCTTGGCGGGTGCGGCACCTTCCTCCCCCTGACGCGCGGCATGATCGTGTCCGCCGTGGCCGTGACCACGGTGCATGAACAGGTGCATCAGCGGACAAGCCGCCAGCAGCAGGAAGGGGAGATAGCCGGCAACATGTGCCGTGTGCTCCTTGAGCAGGAAATACGCGGCGACAGCGGCGATGATGAGGAACGCCACGCCGTAGCGCGATCGCCAGAACCGGGGACGATCGCTGGGGGTCTGTGTGTGTGCTGATGCTGCATGGCATATCTCCACGGAAAAGAGTTGATGGATGGTCAGAGATGCGACTGATAGACCGTGCTACTACCGTTTTTCCCGATCAGCAGCACGTCGTAGGCGTCCTTGCGTCCACCATAGGCCGGACCATCCATGCCGGGCGAACCGACCGGCATGCCCGGCGCCGCGAGGCCGATGGCCTGCGGGGCTTCGCGCAGCAAGCGTTGAATGTCCGAGGCAGGCACATGACCCTCGATGGCATAGCCGCCGATCTGCGCCGTGTGGCACGAACCGTACTTCTGCGGGATGCCCAGCCGCGTGCGCGCTGCCGTGTTCCCGGTGTCAAGAACCTGCACATCGAAGCCTGCGCCTTGCAGGTGTGAGACCCAGTCCTTGCAGCAACCGCAGCTCGGGTCCTTCCACACCTTGGCGATCGGTCGGCTCTGCGCCAGGCTCGGTCCTGCGAGTGCCATCACCAACAAGCCAGCGATCAATGCTTGGCGTCTCGGCACTTTGCCCTGGCTTCTGTCGTAGTGCATGTTCATAGATTGCCTCTCATCAGATGATCAAACCCACAAGGTTCTAGAACCAGAATCGCACGCCAGCCACCCAGCGCGTCTGCTGCGCGCGGCCACCTTCGGCACGCACATAGTCCGCTGTGCGTCCGAAGCTGCCCGCCCGTTCCACGCCGATGTAGGGGGCGAACTGGCGACTGAATTCATAGCGCAGGCGCAAGCCAGCAGACGCTTCGGCCAAGCCCTTGCCGATACCGCGTTCCGGGTCGTCCTTGCCATAGAACTGCAATTCGGCACGAGGCTCCAGAATCAGTCGCTGGGTCAGCAGCAGCTCGTAGCTGCCTTCGACACGCAGCGCCGTACGTCCGCCACTTCCCACGTAGCCCGTCGCCTCCAGCTCGAACCAGTAGGGGGCGAGGCCCTGGATGCCGAAAGCCAACCATTGACGGCTCGGGCCTTCTCCGTTATCCACCCGAACGCCGAGCTGGGTGTCCCAGTACGGTGCGACGGCGTGCCCCCAGAGAAGCTCGGTACGCGATTCTTCGAGCTTTCCTTTGGCGATATCGCCTTCGGCCTTCACGACGGCCTTGTTGTAGGTCGTCCCATACCAAGCCTGGAGGTCGTAGGCCGTGGAATCGTCCCCTTTGCGCGTGAAGCGGCGTTCCAGGGTTTCGCCGCGCAACGAGAAGAACCTGTGTTCGTCGGCCAGCATCAGCCGCGGCACACCGGGTACGGCGTAGTCGCCCGATCCCAATGTCAGGCCATTGGAGTAGCCATGCGGATCGCGGGCGTCAGGAGGCGCCGACCCGCCCTGCATCTGCATGTTGCCGTGATCCATGGCCGGGGCCGCGGTCGAGCCGCTCGCCGACGTCGCGTGACCCGCGTGCGGGTCGGCGGCAGGAGCCACGGTCTGAGTGGATGGCGCGGCCGTTTGAGCGTCGGCCTGGCCGTGCGCTGCATGGTCGTTCTGTGCTTGTGCCTGGGCGGCGACGCTTACCAGGGCCAGAAGCGTCGTGGCCAGTGCGCGAGTGGGGAGTGCTTTGGACATTCTTGGTCTTCCTTGTGCGCTGGGTTCAAGACACCACGACTTCGCGGAACATGCCGGCATCCATGTGGAACATCAGGTGGCAGTGCCACGCCCAGCGGCCGAGCGCGTCGGCTGTCACCAGGAAGCTGATGCGTTGTGCCGGCTGCACCGGCAGGGTGTGGCGGCGCGCAAGGAAGCGACCGTCGGGGCTTTCCAGCTCGCTCCACATGCCGTGCAGGTGCATGGGATGGGTCATCATGGTGTCGTTGTGCAGAATGACCCGCAGCCGCTCGCCGTGTTTGAAGTGCACCGGCGTGGACTTTCCGAACTCCAGCCCGTCCAGGGACCATGCGTAGCGTTCCATGTTGCCCGTGAGGTGCAGTTCGACCTCCCGGCCAGGGCCTCTCTTGTCCAGCGGCCCCGACGGGGTATGCAGATCCGCGAGGGTCAACACTCGCCGACCGTTGTTGCGCAGTCCGATGCCGGGGTCATCGAGGTTGGTGCGCGCCATGTCAACGCGCATGTCCGTGCTGGCACCATACTCGGTGCGAGCGTGGCGAGCAGTAGTGCTGGGCACGGCCAGTCCCCCCGCCGCCGCGGCGTGTTGGCTGTGATCCATCGCCATGCCACCGTGGTTCATGGCGCCGTGATTCATGCCAGCCATCGCCCCATGATCCATCCCGGACATCGAACCCGAGCCCATCCCGGTCATCCCGGTCATGCCCGTCATGCCCGTCATGCCCGTCATCTCCATGGCCTGGCCGGACCCGCCGTGGTCCATGCCCCCCATCATGCTGCCCATCATGTCGTTCATGGTCAGCCATTCGACCGGATCGAGGGCAGGCACGGGAGCTTGAAGACCTTCACGCACGGCCAGCGTGGCCCGCGCGTAGCCTGTCCGGTCCATCGCCTGGGCGAAGATCGTGTAAGCGTCATCCCGTGGCTGGACGATCACATCGACGGTTTCGCCCGGACCGAATCGGAACTCATCGACGGTCACCGGCTCCACGTCAACACCATCGACGTGCACCACCGTGAGTTTCAGTCCGGGAATGCGTACGTCGTAGAAGGTGTTGCCCGCACCGTTGACCATGCGCAGCCGCACGCGCTCACCCGGTCGGAACAGCGCCGTCCAATTGCCGGCGGGGGTGACGCCGTTGGCCAGATAGGTCAGCGTGGCGGCAGACAGATCGGCGAGATCCGTCGGATTCATCCGCATCTCGTTCCACATCTTGCGCTTGTCGATCGCAGCGGCCATGCCGTCGCGCGAGGCGTCCCGGAAGAAGTCGAAGACGGTAGGTTGGTTGTAGTTGTAGTAGTCGCTTTGGGACTTGAGCTTGGTGAACACCCGCATCGGGTCTTCGTCGGTCCAATCCGAGAACAGCAGCACGTGGTCACGGTCGGCGCGGATGGTCTCGGCACCAGCGGGGTCGATGATGATCGCCCCGTACATGCCCGTGAGTTCCTGGAAGCCGGAGTGTGAGTGGTACCAGTAGGAGCCGCTTTGCTGAACCTTGAAGCGGTACGTGAAGGTCTCGCCGGGAGCGATGCCATTGAAGCTGATGCCCGGCACGCCATCCATCTGATACGGCAGGATGATCCCGTGCCAGTGGATGGATGTGGCTTCACGCAGCTTGTTGGTCACACGGATTGTGACGGTGTCACCCTCACGCCAACGCAATGTCGGTGCCGGCAGCGAGCCGTTGATGGTCGTAGCCACGCCTGGCTTGCCCGTGAAGTTCACGGGCGATTCGGCGATCACCAAGTCGAACTCGGTGCCCTTCAGCACAGGGGCGGCACCGCGCGTCGCGGAGCCTTGTTGGGCAAATGCCCTGAGCGCCGGGGTGGACAGCCCGGCCAGGACGCCGCCAGCGGCCAGCCCCTGAACAAAACGCCGACGAGACAGGCCCAGTGGGGGCGCGATTACAAAGGGCGAACGAGGCGGCATGGCCTGAAATCCTCCATAGATAACTTGAAAGTCGTCTTTAGAGCCGCCTTTGGTCTTGGGCGGCACGGTTCGACGCATGGAGGTCATGCTATGGAGTCACCACTTTCGGATGAATGACCCTTGGATTACATTCATGTAATGGTCGCGTCATCTTCGTGGCAGGAAGCGACTATTACATTGCCCCTAAGAGCCCGTCCGGAAGGTTATTGAATCCGGTGAATCCGTTGTGATTCTATGCCGCGCCAGAGGAAATGGGAGCGGACAGAATGTGGACGACGGAAA